>JBAXLL010000420.1:0-1502 GCA_037134835.1 Verrucomicrobiota bacterium | reverse complement strand
ATGCAGAGCGTGCCCGTCCTCGCCGCCGGCCGCGCCGCTCTCGTCGCCGCCAACACCTCCCTCGGTCTCGCTCTCGCCGACGACGAGATCGACTACCTCGTCGCGGCTTTCACCACCCTCGGCCGCGATCCCCATGACATCGAGTTGATGATGTTCGCGCAGGCCAACTCCGAGCACTGCCGCCACAAAATTTTCAACGCCACGTGGGACATCGACGGCGCCACGCGCGACCATTCGCTGTTCCAGATGATTAAGAACACCTACACGCTGCACAGCGCAGGCATCCTCTCCGCCTACAAGGACAACGCCGCCGTCCTCGCCGGCACGCGCGGCGGCCGCTTCTACGCCGATCCGCACACCAACGAATACGCCGCGCACGACGAGGACATCCACCTCCTTTGCAAGGTCGAGACGCACAACCACCCGACCGCCATCTCGCCGTTCCCCGGCGCCGCCACCGGCTCCGGCGGCGAGATCCGGGACGAGGGCGCGACCGGCCGCGGGGCCAAGCCGAAGGCGGGCCTGGTCGGCTTCACCGTTTCGAACCTCAAACTGCCCGGCGCCATCCAGCCGTGGGAAAAGGAGCACGGCAAACCCGGCCGCATCGTCTCCGCGCTCGACATTATGCTGGAGGGCCCGCTCGGCGGGGCGGCGTTCAACAACGAGTTTGGCCGCCCCGCGATCAGCGGCTATTTCCGCACCTTCGAGGCCAAGGTCCCCGGGGCGCACGGCCCCGAGCTGCGCGGCTACCACAAGCCCATCATGCTTGCGGGTGGCCTCGGCAACATCCGGGCCGGGCACATCAAAAAGGGTGCGATCCATCCCGGCGACAAGCTCATCGTCCTCGGCGGCCCGGCCATGCTCATCGGCCTCGGGGGCGGCGCCGCCAGCTCGATGGCCAGCGGCCACGGCAGCGAAGACCTCGATTTCGCCAGCGTCCAGCGCGACAACGCCGAGATGGAGCGCCGCTGCCAGGAGGTCATTGACCGCTGCTGGGCGCTCGGTGAGGACAATCCCATTTCCTTCATCCACGATGTCGGTGCCGGCGGCGTCTCCAACGCGCTCCCCGAGCTCGTCAACGACGGCGGGCGGGGCGGAAAATTTAATCTTCGCGCGCTGCCCAACGACGAGCCCGGCATGTCCCCGCTCGAAATCTGGTGCAACGAATCCCAGGAGCGCTATGTGCTCGCCGTTCCCGCCGGACAGCTCGCCCTTTTTAAAAAACTCTGCGAGCGCGAGCGCTGCCCCTTCGCCGTGGTCGGCGAGGCCACTGCGGAGCAGCAGCTCGTGGTCGAGGACCCGCATTTCAAAAACACGCCCATCGCCATGCCCCTCGAGGTGTTGCTCGGCAAACCGCCGCGCATGGCGCGCACCGACACCAAGCTGAAGCGCCCGCTCCACCCGCTCGATCTCTCGATGCTCGCACCGGCCAATGCCGTCTCGCCCGTCGCCTCGGAGCGGGCCGCGCTGGCGGAAGCGGTCCGTCGCGTCCTCGGGCACCC
>JBAXLL010000419.1:0-1511 GCA_037134835.1 Verrucomicrobiota bacterium | reverse complement strand
GCCACGGGCATCGGGGATTTAGGTTTCGGCTTTTCAGCCATCAGCCGCGGGAGGCGGGAGCCGATTGCCGAAGGCCGAACGGCTGACACCCGAAAGGCTGATGCCCCGGGGGCCGTCACCCGACACCTGAAATTAGTTCCCCGACCCCGATGGCCGTCACCTGTCACCTGAAACGACCCCCTTGCTTCAGTTACATTCCCAACCGCCAACCGCTAACCGCCAACACCTAACCCGTGCACCTTTGCACTACGGACGGCTCGGAGAGCCGCCCCTACCCCAAGGCAGCTAGGTCGGCACGCAGTGCCGACCCTACCTCGCTGCACCCCTGGCCAACTGGCCAACTCGTCAACGGGTCAGCTCATTTTGCAATTCCTCTTCCAACACCCGAACAATCCGAGCGGCGGCGGTCCCATCGCCATAAGGATTACGTAATTGGGAGCGGCGCGCATACTCCACGGGATCCGCCAGTAGGCGACCGGTGGCCGCGACGATGCGCTCGACGCTCGTGCCGACGAGTTCGCAAGTACCCGCAGCGACGCCTTCGGGGCGCTCCGTGTTCTCGCGCATGACGAGCACGGGCTTGCCCAAAGAGGGGGCTTCTTCCTGAACGCCCCCCGAATCAGTGAGCACGAGATAGGCGCGGTCCATCAGCCAGACAAAATCTTCGTAGCTGGCCGGCGCGGCCAGGGCGATACGGGGATGATCCCCCAGGAGCCGGCGCACGGGCGCCTGCACCTGAGGATTAAGGTGCACGGGATAAAGCACGCCGAGATCCGGATGGCGATCGACCAACTCACGGATGCCGCGGCAGATATTCTCAAAACCTTCGCCAAAAGATTCGCGTCGATGGCCGGTGACCAGAATCCAGCGGCGTACGGGAGAGGCGAGGTGCGACGCGATGAAGGCCGGCGTAATACCGAGGCGGGCGCCGAGCGTGGCCGCCTCCATGCCCCGCGCCTGAAGTCCCACCCGCGTGGTGAGCAACGCGTCGATGACCGTGTTGCCGGTGACATGACAGCTGGCCGGATGGATACCCTCGCGGAGCAGGTTGGCCCGGGATTGTTCCGTCGGGCAAAAATTCCAGCGTGCCAGCGGCGAGGTCAGGCGCCGGTTCATCTCTTCGGGAAAAGGCGACCGAAGGTCGGCGGTGCGCAAGCCGGCTTCGACATGTCCCACCGGAATACCGGCATAAAACGCGGCCATCGCCGAACCGAGTACGGTGGTCGTGTCGCCCTGCACCAAAACGGCGGACGGCTTGGCCGTGGCCAACCAAGTGGAGACGGCGCTGATCACACGGCCAGTAAGATCCGGGAGGGATTGTCCAGGCTGCATCAGGCCGAGGTCGATATCGGGCTTCAAGCCGAACGACCCCAAGGCCTGATCCAATAACTCACGATGCTGCCCCGTGGACACCAGCACCGGACGCAGGCGGGAAGATTTGCGCAACTCCGCAAACACCGGCGCGAGCTTAATACACTCGGGGCGCGTACCTACAATGAGGGCGATGGAGG
>JBAXLL010000418.1:0-1524 GCA_037134835.1 Verrucomicrobiota bacterium | reverse complement strand
GATCCGCCTCACCAACGCCAAAGGCCGCAGCGACGGCCCCGAGTTCACTCCTGACGGACAGTGGATTTATTTCAACTCCACCCGCGTCGCCGATCCCGCCATCGCCGACCCGAAGCAGCTCATGCAGGTCTGGCGCATGAAACCCGACGGCTCCGGCCAGGAGCGGGTCACCCACGACGAGTTCAACAATTGGTTCCCCCACATCTCACCCGACGGCAAATGGATTGCCTACATCTCGTTTCCGCCGGACGTCTCACCCGAGGACCATCCCTACTACCGGCACTGCTACCTCCGGCTGATGCCGATTGGCGGCGGGGCTTCCAAGGTCATCGCCTACGTCTATGGCGGGCAGGGCACGATCAACGTCCCCTCGTGGTCGCCCGACAGCAAAAAAATCGCCTTTGTGTCGAACACGGACGACGTTGAAAGCGTTCTCACCACTACCGCCACGACCCCCGCCGCCGGAACCGTCACACTCAGCCTCGGCTGGACCAGCGTGGCGGGCATGGAGGCCACGCTCGCCAAGCACACTCCGCCCGGCACGCCGCTGGCCGACGTGCAGGCCTTTATCCGGGACCGGCTGGTGCATCCAACCGACAAGCTGCACCTAGCCCCCCGCCTCATTGATTTCTCCAAAGCCTATGATGAAATGCTCCTGCGGGGGTTCAACCAGCCGCTGGCGACAAAATTTCTGCAGGTCTATCTTGGCCTCCATCGTCCCCTGCTTGGCTTTCGCTCGGACTACGACGCGCTTTATATCTTCGGCGACGACGACCGGCTGCTCGCGGTCAAAATCCGCAGGACGATTGACGGCCTGTGACCACGGCCAGCTTTTCCTCCCATGAAAAAATCTCCGGCCCAAGCCCCGACTCTCACCCGCCGCGACTTCGTCCGCACCGCCGGCCTCGCCGCTGTCGGCGCGGCGGCCGGCCCGCTCATCATCCCGTCGCGCCTGCTCGGGGCCGACGCGCCCAGCAACCGCATCCGCGTCGGCCACATCGGGGCGGGTCGCATCGCGCAGGCGCATGACATGCCCGGCGTCGCCAACTCCGACCTCGCCGACGTGGTCGCCGTGTGCGACCTCGATACCAAACGCCAGACCGCCGGCAGGACCAAGGTCGAGGAATTGTTTGCCGGCCGGCCTAACCCCGTCCGGCCCAAGATTGACCTCTTCAGCGACTACCGCGAGTTGCTCGCGCGCCGGGACATTGATGCCGTCGTCCTGAGCCTGCCCGACCACTGGCACGCCGAGATCGCCATCGCCGCCGTCCACGCCGGCAAGGATGTCTATCTCCAAAAGCCCTTTACCATGACCCACGCCGAGGGCGTGCTCCTGCGCGAAGCCGTGGCCAAGACCGGCCGTATCCTCCAGGTCGGCAGTCAGCAACGCTCATGGAACGACTCCCAACAGTTCCGCAAGGCCGTTGAGTTTGTCCGCAGCGGGCGCGTCGGCCGACTCCAGCGCGTCGAGATCGGACTGCCCACGGACCCCACGCAGCCCGACCCCGCCGAGCAGCCCGTACC
>JBAXLL010000417.1:0-1526 GCA_037134835.1 Verrucomicrobiota bacterium | reverse complement strand
GGCTCACACCGGGGACGAGGAGGATTTTGGTTTTGGCATCTTCGGCGATAGCCGGACCCATGCCGCAGCCGGGGGCCGTGAGTGTCATCGCGACATTGACTTGATAGCTCGCCACAACGGAGGGGGCGTCGGTAGGCGGGGCGACTTTCACCACATCCATCGAATAGACGAGGCCGAGGTCAACGATGTTGACAGGGATCTCGGGGTCGAAAACGAGCCGGAGTTGGGCCCAGATAGCCTCGGGGTCAGGCGCGCCGTCGGCGAGGGTGGCGGTCTTCACCGAATGGTCGGCGACCTGCTCGCCGATGGTGTCTGCATCCTTCGCGTCGAGACGGAAGAGACCGAAGTCAGTTTGCACCGTAAAGCTGCCGCCGAGCGTCTGATGAATCATTACCTTGGTGCCGAGGGGCAAAGGGGTCTTGTCGCCGGAAGGAATCTGCGTGGCGGTGATATCGCGGGAGAGAGTGCGGTTTTTGACAATGGACATGCGAAAAAAATGAAAATCAAAGAGACGGGAAGCAAGGAAAGGAGTCGGGAGGGTATAACCGTCCGTTACATTATTTTGTGTGGCGTCGTGTCTTAAGGCCTATTTCTTGAACTTCGTTTTAATCAATTCGTGGAGCGCGTCGTGGAGGGGCTCGCTGGCGAGGCGGGTCAGGACTTCCTCGAAAAAGCCGAAGGTGAGGAGCTCGTCGGCATCCGCTTTCGCGATGCCGCGGGACTGGAGGTAGAATTCCTGCTCGGGGTCTATGCGGGAGGTGGTCGCGCCGTGCGTGCAGCGCACGTCGTTGGCCTGGATTTCGAGGCCGGGGAGCGAGCAGGCCTCGGCGTCGTCGGAGAGCATGAGGTTGCGATTGCTCTGGTAGGCGTCGGTCTTTTGGGCGTCGGGATCCACCACGATGAGGCCGGAGAAGATGGTTTTGGCGGTGTCGCGGAGGGCGTTCTTGTAGAGGAGATCGCTCTTGGTGTTGGGGGCCTGGTGGATTTGCAGCGTGCGCTGGTCGAACTCCTGCGCGCCTTCGGCGACGGTGAGCGCGAGCATCTCGGAAAACGCGCCGGGGGCCGCGAGCTGCGAGAGCGACTCGTGGCGGGCCTGCCGGCCGCCGAGGTGGAGGTTGAGTGACTGCACCCGCGCATCGCGGCGGACGATGGTGGAGTTGAGCTGGAACGAGAGCGTGTTGCGGGACCAGTTTTGCGCGGCGACGTAGGTGAGCTGCGCGCCGTGGGCGGCGTAGAGATCGTTGGCGCCGAGCGCGAATTGCGGAGTGCCGGGGTCGGACGCGGAGACGAAGTAGTCAACGACGGTGACATTGGAATTTTCCTCGGCGATGACGAGGGTGTGGGGGAAGACGGCGGTGCCGACCCCCGAGGTGGTGTAGGTGATGACGATGGGGGCAGGGACTTCGACTCCCTTGGGGATGTAGATGAACGCGCCGTCGCAGACAAAGGCAGTGTGGAGCGCGGCGAATTTCTCCGAGCCGAGCTTCTGCGGCTGGGCCATGAAGTGGGCCTTCAAGAGGTCGGGG
>JBAXLL010000416.1:0-1530 GCA_037134835.1 Verrucomicrobiota bacterium | reverse complement strand
CCCGACCGGCGGTTTAGAAAACCGCTGCTCTATCCAGCTGAGCTACCACCGCAAAATTCCGCCCGTGTAAGGGGCGGAGCAATCTCAGGCAGCCCGGGAGATTTTTGCAACCTTGGCGTTACAACTCAAACCGGCCTCACACATCGGCCAGGCGGCCGGTGGAATCGCCGAAGCGCTCGACGGCGGGGACGCCCATGCGGTCCATCATGCTGAGGTAGAGGTTAGCGATGGGCTCGCTGTTGTATTTTTGGTAACGGCCGGGGGCGAGTGTGCCGCCGCCCGAGCCGGCGAGAATGATGGGGAGGTTGGTGTGGAGGTGGCGAGCGCCGTTGGAGAGGCCGGTGCCATACATGATCATCGAGTTGTGCAGCACGGAGTGTCCGTCTGGGTCCTTCACGGCATCCAGCTTCTCCATGAAATAGGCGAGCTGGGCGACATACCATTTCTCGATGATGAGGGTCTTGTTGATGAGCTCGGCGCGATTGCCGTGGTGTGTGCAATGGTGGTGGCCCTCGGGCACGCCGATCTCGGCGAAGCTGCGGTTGTTGCCGTCGCCGGCCATCATGAATGTCGCCACCCGGGTGCTGTCGGTCTGGAACGCGAGCACGAGCATATCGAGGTTGAGGCGGATGTATTCCTGAAAACTCTCGGGGATGCCGGACGGGCTGGCGGTGCCGGGATCCTTCCGGGCACCGCCCGCGAGCTCGGCGCGCTGGATGCGCTGCTCAATCTCGCGGACGCTGGTGAGGTATTCGTCGAGTTTGCGGTGATCTCCAGACGAGAGGCCACGCGAAACGCGGCGGGTCTCCGCGGAGACGAAGTCGAGGACGGAGCGCTGCTGGCTCTGGCGGAGCAGGAGATTCTCCCGGCGTTCGGCGGCGGTGGAACCTGCGCCGAAGAGGCGCTCGAAAACGAGGCGGGGGTTGGTCTCGGGAGCGAGCGGCGTGGTGGGGCCGCTCCAAGAGATGCTCTTTTGATAGACGCACGCGTATCCGGAATCGCAGTTGCCGGCGTTCTGAACGGTGTCGCACGACATCTGGAGCGAGGCAAAGGGCGTGAGGTGGCCGACAGCCTTCGCGGCGACCTGGTCGGCGGAGATGCCGGCGCGGTAGTCGCCGCCGACGGTCTTCTTGACGCGCACGGCGGTGAGCATGGTGCCGCCGCCACGACCGTGGTCGCCCGGGCCGTCAGGGCCTTGGGCGGCGGGGTTGTTGTCCAGACCGCCGAGCACCTGGAGCCGGTCCCTAAGCGCGGCGAGTGGGGCCATGGTGTCGTTGAACTGGAAGTCACGACCCTCGCCCGAGGGGAACCATTTGTCGGGCACGATCCCGTTGGCAAAGGTGAGAAACGCCATGCGGAGCGGCGCGCCGCCCGCCGTGGTGGCGGCGCCGGCGGCACCCGCCACGCCCGCTCCGGGTGCGGCGGCGAACAGGCGGCCGGGCACGAGCGACTCCATCGCGGGCAGCGCAAGGGTGACGCCGAGACCGCGCAGGAAGGCGCGGCGGCTCAGGCTGAGGTGACGTTCGGCGG
>JBAXLL010000415.1:0-1541 GCA_037134835.1 Verrucomicrobiota bacterium | reverse complement strand
GGGGGGGGGGGGGGCGGGTGTTTGGTGCCAGACAAACGCGAGGGTGAGCGTGTCTGGACCGAGGGCGACAAGCGTGCCTTGGCCCCGTGGGCCATTGACCAGGCCCACATCGAAGGTGTCGCCTTCACGCCGGCGCAGCACGTCGATCAGGTGTTGGGCACGCGGGTCGTCGCGTCGGAGTGGCCCGGCGGTTTCGGCGGCATCGAAGAGGATGAGGTTCACGGGGACAAGTGCGGCCACGATGGCCGGCTTTGGAAGGGAGACTGTGAAACGAGGGAACGTTGGTCTGTCCAGGGTAGGGCAGTCACAGCATGACGGAGCCATGGAAGCGGAGCGATGACCGGTGAGGCAAATGCAAAGGCGGGCAATGGCCGGGAGGCAACGGAACAGGTCGCCGAGAATTTTAGATTATAAAAATTTGTTTGCTCCGGCAAGCCTGAGGATGCTGCATGGCGCGTCATCTGCTTTCTGCCCCCTGCCTCTCATCCCCTTTCCCATGCTGACCAAGACTGCCCCAGCGGCCGCACCGCTGACCTTTGACCTGCCACTGGAGCTGATTGCCAGGTTGGAACTACTGCGCAAGCGCAATGGGCTGAATTCGACGAGCGCAATCGTGCGGCTGGCCTTGCGGGAATTTGACTTTGGCAACTACCGGCCGCCGGTATCGGAGCACCGGCAAATCTCGGTGCGTCTCGCACCGCAACTGCGGAAGTTTCTCACCCGCACAGCCCGGAAGAAAAAAGTGAGCCTCGGCGAGCTGCTCCGTGCAGCCGTTGAGGGCCTCGCGGAGGCCAAGGGGAAAAAATGAGCGCAGGGGCGGTGCGGACCAGACCGCAGGCGCGGAGGCAGGAGCGAAGCGTTCCGGCCCCGACGTTCGTCAGTCCCCGGCCCGTGGTGGGGAGGACCGGATCTTTCCATGGGCCGCACGCAGGTTAAATCCATGACCCGCCCGAATATCCTGTGGATCATGACGACCCAGTGGCGGGGGCAGGCGCTGGGCTGCATGGGCGACCCGAATGCACGCACGCCGCACCTCGACGCGTTGGCGGCGCAGGGCGTAAATTTCACCCAGGCGGTGACACCGCATCCGTTCGGGCCATTCGCGCGCGCGGCGTTGCTAACGGGCGTGCGTTCTCCGGAAAATGGCATGAAGAATTATTTTGATCCGCTGCCTGCGAACGCGCGGACCATCGCGCACGAGCTGGGTGAGCGCGGGTACCGGACGGCGTTTTTTGGCAAATGGGGCGTGGGTTGCCGCGACCCGCACGTCCCGCTGGTTGGCGAGGAAGGGGCCAGGATATTCGTACCGCCGTGTGAACGCGGGGGGTTTGGTTCTTGGGCGGGGTTTGAGGGCGGTTTTTTACTGAACGATCCTTGGATGCATGGCACGGGTATCGGGGAGGGGCGGAGATTTCGAGGCTATCAGAGTGATGTGGTGGTGGAATTTGCAGGAGCTTGGATGCGCGAGCAGAATCGAAATGCCAGCATCCCTCGGCCAAAGGAATCGTCCCCGTGGTTTTGTGTGGTGAGCCTTGAGGCAC
>JBAXLL010000414.1:0-1550 GCA_037134835.1 Verrucomicrobiota bacterium | reverse complement strand
CAGTTGATGTAAGCGACAACATAGACCTCAGGGTGCGCGGCCTTGTAGGCGGCCAGGCGGTCGGCGGGACAGGAGTCGGAGAGCGAGCAGCCGGCGGCGAGGTCGGGCAGGAGGACGGTGCGGCCGGGGTTCACGATCTTCGCCGTCTCGGCCATGAAATGGACGCCGCAAAACAGGATCACGTCGGCCGACGCGGCCTGCGCCTGATAGGAGAGGCCGAGCGAGTCGCCGACGTAATCGGCCACCTGCTGGATAGCCTCGGCCTGATAGTTGTGCGCGAGGATGACGGCGCGGCGCGCGCGCTTGAGGGCGAGCACCTCCTCCTGAATGGGCGTGAGCGCGGGCGGCGCGGCACGCGGCGGGAGGACCAGCGGTTCGTAGTCGAGGACGGGCATGGATCGGATACGGAATGGTTTCACTCCTCGGCGCAGAATCAAGGATGAGGAGTGAATGATGAAGGGTGAAATCCAGCCGCCTGATGGGTGCGCCTATGCGGCTCTGCCGCACAGCATTTTGCGCAAGAAACCGAAACTCAGTTTTTGGGCTGGGATTCGAGGGTCGTGAGCAGCGTCTGGAATTCGGCGGACTTTTTCAGCCCCGCGAGATCGGGGTCCTCGGCCATCCACCCGTGGTCATCGTAGCCCAGCTCAATGGCACGCCGGAGCGCGCGGAGGGCATCGGCCTTGCGTTTCACGAGGGCGAGGCTGCAACCAAGGTTGTAATGGGCCGTGGCGTTGTCGGGGCGCAGGCGCACGAGGCGGCGGTCCATGCGGAGGCCGTCGGCGATGCGGCCGGTCTTCGTGTAGAGGCCGCCGAGGATTTCGACGACGTCGGCGTAGCGCGGCTCGCGCCGGAGCACGGATTCGTAGAAGGCGATGTCAAAGGTTGGATCTTCTTTGCGGGCCATGGGGAAAATGGGCGGGACGATCAGTTGCGGTTTTTGCACACCCCGGCGTCCCGGAGGGCGTTGCAATGGGCGCTGACCTGCAGGCGTTGGGAGACGGGCGTAAGGTTGAGCTTGGCCGAGACCGTGCTCCCATACCATTCCATGAAGGGCGCGCTGATCTCGAAAATCTTGTCGCAGTCGCGGCACACGACCTGCGCGACTTGCGTGGAGCCGCCTGCCCGGTTGGGCCGGTAAAATTTTTCCCCGCGGCCGATGTCCACCTCGCGGAGCAGGGCGCTCTCGGTCAGGATGGGCAACGTGCGATACACGGTGGCACGCGACACCGAGTCATCGAGGGCGCGCGCGTGCCCGAGCAGCCCCTCGGCGGTGAAATGTTCCTGCTGTTCAAAGGCGGCGGCAAAGATGGCCAGCCGCTGGTTGGTGACGCGGAGACCGCGCTGGGCGAGGTGGGATCTGAATTGTTCGCGGGCCGCTTCGATGCTCACAACGCCAAGCTCACGGCGGCACGTCGGGCTGTCAATCTGTTCGTGGACGCGGGCCGGGTCCAGCGGCCGGGGCGGAAGCCGGCCGGCTGGCGCTCCACTCACGGTAGATGGCGGCAAGGCACTGGACAAAGACCTGGTGGATCCTCATCTCGCCGCGC
>JBAXLL010000413.1:0-1569 GCA_037134835.1 Verrucomicrobiota bacterium | reverse complement strand
AGGCTGACGTGGTGCAGCATGTCCTCCGCGTCTATGGGCAGGAGGCGCGGGAGCATGGCCGTTGATCGTGAGGCGGTGCGCGTGCGTCTGCTCGCGCTGGGGTTTGACGAGGTGCGGTTCGCGCGCATCGGCGGGGAGGGCATGGATGCGAACAAGGTGGCGCTGCGGGCGTGGCTCGCCGCCGGACAGCACGCCGACATGGCCTGGATGGAACGCACGGCCGAGAAGCGCACGGACCCAGGCCGCGTGCTTCCGTCCGCACGCACCATGATCATGCTGGGGGTGAACTATTGGAGACCGGAATCGAGGTCTGAGGTCCCATCGGGTGGCGAGGGGAGTAAGGGACGAAAAGTTAGACCGCAGACTGCGGGGGGCGTCGTGTTTTCGGCAAAACCGGCCGCGTTGGCACGGCCGGTCTGGGCGCGTTATGCACAGCATGGCGACTATCACGATACGCTTAAGCCGGCGCTAATAGCCGCTGGACGCGTGCTGGAGGAAATCGCCGCTGCGGCCCCCACGGACTACCGTTATTACGTTGATGCGGGGCCGGTGTTGGAGCGCGGCTGGGCAGAGCGGGCCGGGCTCGGATTTGTCGGAAAAAATGCGATGCTCATCTCCCGGACCCATGGCAACTGGCTGTTGCTCGCGGCGATGATCACTACACTCGAATTTGACGCCGACAGGCCGCTGCTGGAGAAGCCCCGAAGCATGGGGGCCCGGCGGCCAAAAGACGGGAAGGAAGGCGGAGGTCGGGTCGGCCTGCTGTGCGGCAAATGCACCCGCTGTCTGGACGCGTGTCCGACGCAGGCGTTCGCCGCGCCGGGCGTGGTGGATGCGCGGCGCTGTGTCTCCTACCAGACGATTGAGAACCGCGGCGTCATCCCGCGCGAGTTACGCGCAGGTATCGGCCGCCGTATTTACGGCTGCGACGTGTGCCTGGAGGTATGCCCATGGAACCGCTTTGCAGCGGTGGGCCGGCGCGTGTTGCTCGATGTGCGTGGCGGAATCGCGACGCTGACGTTGCGGGAAATTTTGACCCTGACGCCCGCCCGCTTCGCGGAAATCTTCCGCGGCACGGCCATAAAGCGCCTCAAGCTCTCCGGTCTGCTCCGCAATGCCTGCGTCGTCGCGGGCAATACCGGGGCGGCCGAATGCCGAGACGCCGTCCTCGCGCTGGCGGTGCATCCGTTGCCGATGGTTCGCGCCCACGCCGTGTGGGCGGCGTACCGGCTCGGCGCGGGAGATCAGCTTGCCGCGATTTGTGGGGGCGAGTCCGACGCGATGGTCCAAGCAGAGTATGCGGCAGGAGATACGGCCGGCCTTAATGATGGCTGGTAAAGGCGTCGCACACCAATCTGCGTCGTGCCCTAGCCTTCGGCCACTTAGTGATTCACACCGCCGGTGGGCACCGGCGAAGTCGCGCGGGGGTGGATCGCCGCCGGCGCGAGTTTCGGAGCGTTGGCAAAAAACTCCACAAGGTGTGAGACGCCCGTGTAACCCTGCTCTTTGAGACGGGCTTCGACTTTTGCGGCCACGACATGGATCTCGGCGGCGAGCGTGGGGTCAATT
>JBAXLL010000412.1:0-1580 GCA_037134835.1 Verrucomicrobiota bacterium | reverse complement strand
GCGGCCAGTAGGTGACGGGCGCGAGCGTGTGCACCCCGGCAACGACGATGTCCTGATCGAAGCGCTTGTAATCAAAGCCAAGGCTGGCCGACTGATAAAAATCTTTGCCGGCTGGCAAGGTGAACAGTGTGCGTGCGCCGAGAATGAGGCCGCGTCCGGCCACGGCTGCGCCGCCGAGCGTGGAGATGTTGCTGTCCTGCTTCGTGCCTTGGAGCATCAGACTCACTCCGTCGGCCTCGGGCAGGCGCATGACATAATAACCGGAAAAAACCTTAGCCTCGTCCGGCTGCTCGGGCGCGACTTGAAAGCTGAGGCCGGCCGTATGCCCGAGCTGCCAAAGATTGGTGGCACGCACGCTGGCATTGAGGCGCAGTTCGCTGGTGTTCGCGCTGTGGCGGTTGTTCAGCTCAACGCTTGCGTGCAGGGGCCGATCATCCTTCACGTCGAGATTAACATCCACCGTACCCGGCGTTGCGCCAGGCAGCAATGCCGGGGTGACCCGGCGGTCGGGATTTTGGTTGAGCGCGACGATGTCGCGCTGCACGTCGTTGAAATTCGGCACGCGGCCCTCGGCCAGTGACGGGGCCTCGGCCCGGATGGCGGCGGGCGAAAAATACCGCGAACCGGTGACACGCAGCCGCCCGACGGCGGCCTCGGTCACCTGCAGCACCACCACGCCGCCCACCGGCTCCTGCGCGGGGATTTGCACGGCGACGGTCTGCAGGCCCTTGTCCCGGTAAATTTTTTCCAGCGCCATGCGCGCCTGCTCGACATCGGTCGCCGTGCGGCCCGGCCCGAGAAACGGATAAACGGCCTCTTCGACCTCACCGGTGGACAGCAAATGGATGCCCTCAACCCGGTATTCCTGGATTAAAAACCTGGTCTCGTCCGCTAAGGCCGCCGCACCCCAGATCAGTGACGCCGGCAAAAATAGCAGACCCAAGAAGGCCGGCCCGGCGACAAAACGAATTGGGCGGAGGAGTCGCAAAGGGAATGACGGATAAAGGTGGAGGTGGACGAGTTACCGCCTGACATTTGCTCAGTTCACCGGCATAATCCTGCGCGTAGTCGCACGACGGTGCAGCACAGCGAGACCGAGTACGAGCACGCCGAGCCATGCGGCCGTGACCGCAGGCTCCGGAATCGCCGAGAGCGCGAAGGCTGCGGTGCTGTTGCTGAACTGGAGCAGACCGGCGCTGTTGAGGCCGAACGAGCCCAGGTAGGCGGCCGCGCCACCGATAGGTTGGAGCTCATACAAATCGATCACTGCAAACGATCCCAGGATGGAGGTGAAATTTGTGCCCCGCTCAAATTGGGCGCGGTTGAAGAAGCCAAAGGCAACCGAAGCGCCTTCCTGCTTGGTCCAACTGCCGGTGAGGGAATTGTCAATGGCCACGGCATGCGAATTGTTGGCCGTGGAAGTCAAACCCGTCAGGCTGCCCGCCGCGCCGGAGTAAATCGTGGCGATGGTGTTGGCCGGTCCTTGCTGGGCGGACACATTCGCCCTGGTCAAAGGGGTGGACTTCACACCGGCGGTGGTTTCGCCTTTGCCCGCCCATATCGTGGTGGCCGCAATCGTG
>JBAXLL010000411.1:0-1595 GCA_037134835.1 Verrucomicrobiota bacterium | reverse complement strand
ACGTACACCGGAAAGCCCTTGGGCAGACGACCCTGCACCTCAGTGATGACGGAAGGGGCCGCTTGCACGACGGCGGCGATGATGTCGGCGGCGTCCTTCAAGCCGGCCAGGTTCGCCACGGGGTCCCAGTGTCGGCGCCGGATGCTGTCCAACTCGTAATGGGAATTTTTGCCGCGCACTGCCATCGCCAGCTCCGCTCGTTGGTAAGCCAACAGGCGCGGCCCCTTGCCAATAATCGGCCATGCAGAAATCACGTCATAGAGCGGAGTCCTCCGGTAGGAGCCACCGGGATGGAGAAACAACGAAAAATTTTTGGCGTGCCCGTCGGTCGCGGCGAGGGCCCAGAAGAGCAATTGGGTTTTGACAAAGTTGGCAGCGTCGGAGGATTCCGTGCTGGCTGTCAGGATCCGGAGAATATCCTTCATGCCCGGGCCGCCCTCCTTCTCGTATTTGCGGGAACCGGGAACGCCCAGGGCTTGGCAAAAGTCCTCCTGCGGCAGGCGTGCGATCCACGGGCCATCTTGCCAGGCGCGATCGAAGCGCTCGACGACCAGCACGCGCCGCTCGCCGAATTCGGCGGGGTGGCACCTGGCCACCGGCAGGCCAAAGCCCCTCAGAAGTTCGGCGCAGAGCCACTCGTTTTCGATGGAGTCCTTCATGTCGGCTTGTAGGTTGCCAACGAGACCGAGCGGAAGCTTCAGGATATGGGTCGTCGGCGTGGAACCGGTGGGACGGTGCCAGCGTTCTTGATGCCAGAGGAGGGCGGTTTTCTCCTGCGCCCCCGCGATTGAAATGCGAAAGTCATCGGTGGCCTCACCGAACGCGCGGCTACTCGAAACCGTGGCGGCGAGCATTCGCTCCACGCCGGCGGCATCAAGCGGCTCGGCCTGAATGGAACGCGGGGCTTCCGGGGTCATCTCCGGCGGCAGGAGCTGGACCGCGCCCACGCAATCGCGGCCGATGGCGGAAAGCAGATCGAAGGTCTCGACCGTGCGGCGGCTGAATTTCGTCTGGAGGCGCTTGCGGATGTCGACGCTGTCGGGGAGCAGGTTGTCGAAATAATTTTCGACCACCTCGCCCCGGTGTGAAAGGTTGCCGGGGATGAAGGGTAAGGAGAGGGAGAGCGCGCGCCCGTCCGGGTTCGATACCCACGCGGGATCATACTGCAGCCGGTGCACCCCGGCACTGACGGACCAGGTGGCCACGTGCAGGCCATTCATCCAGACCTCGAGAGATTCGGTGGGCGAAGGCATGGGTTACCAGCCGGTGCGCGGGCCCGGAGACGAAGTCTTGTCGTTTTGGTTGAAGTCCTCGATCACGAGGCGCGCACCGAGCAGGTTGACGATGCGGGAGACTTGGTCGAAGTTCGTTACTTGAGGATTCTTCTCAATGCCGGCGACACGTTTCTGGCTCAGGCCGAGTTTGGCCCCGAGCTGCGCCTGCGTCAGCCCCCGGCTCTTGCGCAGGTTTTTGAGGACGGCGCGGAGTTGGAGGGAAGTATTTACCGGGTAGTTCATCTGGGAATAAAACCCGTTTAAGCGAGTAAAGTCAAGATACTTGTTTTAGAGAGTATATTGCCCTTACCAGCTCTAGGT
>JBAXLL010000410.1:0-1595 GCA_037134835.1 Verrucomicrobiota bacterium | reverse complement strand
ATCCCTACAACTATCCCTTACACCATGGACAACCTCTCCGCCTCCGCCTTGGTCCCGGCCGAACGCATTTTGCTCGGGCCCGGCCCGAGCCCGGTGCCCCAGCGCGTGCTGCGCGCCATGGCCGCGCCCACGCTCGGCCATCTCGATCCGCAGTATCTCGCGATCATGGACCACACCTGCGCGATGCTGCGCGAAGTATTTCGCACGAAAAACCCGCTGACGTTTCCCGTGAGCGGCACCGGCATGGCGGGGATGGAGTGCGTGGCGGTGAACCTGCTCGAGCCGGGCGACGAAGCGATCGTGGGCGTCAACGGCGTGTTCGGCACGCGCATGAAGGACGTGATGGAGCGCTGCGGCGCGACGGTTCACGCGGTCGAGGCAACCTGGGGCGACGTGATCACGCTGGAGCAGATCAAGGCGGCGCTGGACGCGCATCCGAAGGCGAAGCTCGTCGGCATCGTGCATGCCGAAACGAGCACAGGCGCGCACCAGCCGCTGGAGGGTCTCGCGGAGCTGGTGCATGGGCGCGGCGCTCTGCTGACCGTGGACGCGGTCACGAGCCTCGGCGGCCATGAGCTGCGGGTGGATGACTGGGGCATTGACGCGATTTACAGCGGCACCCAGAAGTGCCTGAGCTGCCCCCCGGGGCTTTCGCCGGTGAGCTTCGGCCCGCGCGCGCTGGCGGCGATGGATGCGCGCAAGACGAAGGTGCGGTCGTGGTATCTCGATGTCTCGATGCTGCGGAAATATTATACGGGCGGCGGCGGCGGCGGACGGGTCTATCACCACACCGCGCCGATCAACATGACCTACGCGTTGCACGAGGCGCTCACCATCGTGCTGGAGGAGGGCATCGACGCGCGTGTCGCGCGTCACACCCAGGCGCACCGCCGGCTGCGCGCCGGGCTCGAGGCGATGAGCCTCCGCTACATCCCCGCGCGGTCGCTGCACTCGCTCAACTGCATCGGCATCCCCGCCGGGGCCGACGACGCGAGTGTGCGGCGCCGGCTGCTCGAGGAATATGGGATCGAGATCGGCGCGGGGCTCGGCCCGATGGCGGGCAAAGCCTGGCGCATCGGCCTAATGGGACACGGCGCGACCGTCCGCAACGTTGACCTCGTGCTGGCGGCGCTCCGCACGATCCTCGGGTGATCGCACCTTGCGCATGTCCGCCGCCGTCCTGTCCCGGCTTGCCGCGCTGCTGCCCCCGGGCCGCCTGCTGACCTCGCCCGGATCGCTCGCCGCCTACGAAAGCGATGGGCTCACGGCCTATCGCGCGACCCCGCTGGGGGTCGCCGTGCCAGAGACGCCGGACGAGGTGATCGCGCTCGTGCGGTTCTGCCACGCCGAGCGGCTGCCCTTTGTCGCGCGCGGGAGCGGCACCAGCCTGTCGGGCGGATCGCTGCCGGTGACCGACGGACTCGTGATCGCGCTGAACCGGCTCAACCGGATTCTCCGGCTCGACCCGGCCCAGCGCATCGCGGTCGTCGAGCCGGGGACGATCAACACCGCGGTCACGGTCGCGGCCCAGCCCCACGGGCTGCACTACGCGCCCGACCCGTCGAGCCAGACCATCTGCACCATCGGCGGCAACC
>JBAXLL010000409.1:0-1601 GCA_037134835.1 Verrucomicrobiota bacterium | reverse complement strand
AAGAGGTGGAGGGACGGTGGCGGAAAGGCTGAGACGCTGAAGGGCTGAAGTCGAAGGTCGAAGGTAGGAAGGTCAGGCCGACCCGCTCGCGGCAACGATCTGCGTATAAAGGGCGGCGTAGTGTGTTAGCATGGCCTCGGTTGAAAACTTGGCCGCCTGCGCATGCCCGGCGCGCAGCCGAGCCGCCCGCGCTTCATCTGGCTCGGCCAGCAGTTCGGCCAGCCGCGCCGCCGCGCCGACCTCGTCGTTGGGATCGAGATAGACCGCCGCCGCGCCGCCGATCTCGGTCAGGGGCGCGCGGCCGCTGGTGAGAACGCGCGTGCCGGCCGCCATCGCCTCCAGCACCGGCCAGCCAAAGCCTTCCTGATACGACGGGAAGAGCAGGCACTCCGCACCGGCGTAGAGGGCGTTCAGCTCGGTGTCGCCCACCCCGCCGACGAGATGAATCTTCCCCGCCACGCCCGACGCCGCGACGGCCTGCGCCAGCCCGGGCGGCGGAGTCGCGCCGGCCATGACCAAATCGGGGCCGGAGGGATTTTTTTGGGCAAAGTTTTCGTAGATCCGCACGACCCCGGCGCGGTTTTTATACCACTGGTTGCCGCCAACGTGGAGGATGTAGCGACGGCTGGCCAACGGGCGCAGCTTTTCCCCGGCCTGCAAGACCGCCGCACACCCGGCCTCGTCCATCGGGCGATAGGGATAGTTCAGCCCGATATTCACCTGCGTCACGCGGGCCGGATCAATGCCGCCCAGCGCCAGCAATTGCCGTTGCGACTCCGCCGAGTCGCAGGCGATCTGCCGGGCGCGGCGCAGGCCGGCGAGGATGAGCGCCTGCAAACGCCGGCCGGTGGCCCGGACCGGGTTTTGTGGAAAGTGACCGAGGGCAGAGCGGATCGCGATCACGTCATGGCAGGTGACGAGATGCGGCCTGGCCGCGAGCTCGCGGACGTACATCGCGTTGCTGTGATCGCAGACATGCACGAGCGCCGGACGACGCGGCGAGCGCAGGCGGCGGCGCAGCTCTCGGGGAAAGAGCACAAATTTGTCGAAATAGCCCAGCCACTTGCCCAATCCCCGATTCCCCGGGCACAGGCGGCCGAGGCGCACAGCGGGGTGTAAGAGCTCGACCGCCCAACCGAGCTCCGACAGTCCGCGCCGCATGACGTCAGCGAAGCGCTGCATGCTTTGCTGGCCGTCGGGCGCATAGTTGCCGATGAGCAACACCTGGGGAGAATGTTTTGCGTCAGGCAAAGGGGCTCGGCCGTAGGGGCACACCGGTCAAACGAGGGAAGGCTTCGCCCCGTCGCTTCCTGCCCGGGGCAGTGACGACTGGCGATTGACGGAGTTGATCTGCGCGCCCAATGGCGTTCGGAAGGTTGGTCAGCCGAGAAATTTTTCGATCCAGGGGAGCACGGCCCGGCCCTGCTTATGCCAGCGCATGAGCTTGTCCACCCGGCCCGACAAAATCTTGCGCTCCGCCGGACCGGCCGCGGACGGACCCACGAGATCGCCCAACGCCGCCAGCCGCCGGTCGCTGCCTTCGAGATGCGGGCGGATGCTCTCCTTCAAAAAACCCCCGACCAGCTTGCGCAGTTCGGTCT
>JBAXLL010000408.1:0-1614 GCA_037134835.1 Verrucomicrobiota bacterium | reverse complement strand
GCTCGGGGGCAACGGCACCGTGGGCGGCACCCTCGTGAATGCCGGCACGCTCAGCCCGGGCAATTCGCCCGGACTAATCAATGTTACCGGCAACTTCAGCCAGGCCGCCGGAGGCAAGACCATCATCGAACTCGCCTCCCTCGCATCCTTCGACCAGATGGTCATCACCGGCACCGCTACGCTGAACGGCACGTTGCAGGTGACCAAGCTGCCTGGCTACACGCCCGCCCTAGGCGACACTTTCGCCATTCTCACCGCCGCCGGCGGCGTGAGCGGAACCTTCAGCTCGCTCACGGGCACGGCGCTGGCGGCCACCGGCACGGCAATCGGCAGCACGGTCAGCTATGGTGCGACGACCGTGACCGTGGCCTTTGTCCAGCTGCCACTGGCCGGTTTCGCGCTCACCTCCAACCAAGCCGCCGTGGCCGGCGCTGCCCAGCTTGTTCCCGGTCTGGTCACCGCCCTCGACGCGGTTCCGACCGGCCAGCTCCCGGCCGCGTTCAATGTTCTCTCGCCGCAGGGCTATGAGGTTTGGTCCAATATCGCATTTGCCCGCGCGACGGCCCTAGCCACCCGCCTTGAGCGGGAGGACGATGCCGTGGGCGGGCTGCAGAACGCCTATTTTGAGGGCACCGAACGCCGCGGTCACACGGGTGGCGACGGGGATGTCGGCCGGGGCACATTCACCGCCTACGACGGGCTGTTGGGCGATGACCGTGTCATCAGCAAAAGTCTGGTTGTTGGTGGCCTGTTCGGCTACGGCGAAACGACCGCCGACCTTGGCTCCGCCGGCAGCCGCACGACGGTCAGGAACTACACGGTCGGTCTGCGCGCGGTGACGTCGCGCGGCCCATGGTTTGCGCATGGCCTGCTCGCCTTCGGTTTCGACCGGTATGATGCCACGCGTCCTATTGCCTTCACCGGTACTTCCGCTGTCGCCAGCGCGTCCGTGCATGGCCAGCAGTGGACGGCCGCGCTATCGGGCGGCCGGGAAATCATGCGCGGGGTCTGGCGGTTCGCGCCCTTTGGCGGAGTTCAGGCGACCAGCTGGCAGGCCGACCCCTTTAGCGAGACTGGCGCGGGCGCGCTCGGAAGCACGCTGGCTGGCCAGTCCGCGCTCTCGGTGCGATCCCAGTTTGGTCTAGAGGGTGAGGCCGGCCTGCGGTCTGGCACATGGGAGCTGTTTCCGCGCTTCCGCGCGGCTTGGTTACACGAATGGGATGACAATTCCCGCGCCATTCACACCGCATTTGGCGCCGCCGCCTACAGTGTGCGCACCCGGGCCCCGCAACGCGACAGCGCGTTGCTGAGTGTCGGCTTTGACGTGCGGCTGAGCCCGCGTTCGCTGATCTATACGGACTTTTCCGCGCAAACCGGCGATGTGACCAAGATTGTCAGTGAATTTCGTGCGGGTCTCTCGGTTCACTTTTAAGCAGGAAACGGGCCAGAGTTCCTGAAGCGTTTCGGGTTCGACCTTCCGGGTATCACAACTAGGACGCTGAGGTTGAACCTCACATGGCGATGCGGTGAGGCTGGAAGACGGAAGATGATCGCGGAAACGCGGGCAGGTTGCCGTGGCACACCCGGAAGCTAAGTCACTAATAAACGCGGACT
>JBAXLL010000407.1:0-1623 GCA_037134835.1 Verrucomicrobiota bacterium | reverse complement strand
GATCTACGCAACTGTGCTCGACAAATGGCTGGAAAGCCCGGCTCAGAAAATTCTCGGCCAGACCTACAAGCCGCTGGGCTTTGTCTGAGCCTCACGCATAGATCGCGGAAGCGCGGGCAGACTGCCCGCGCTACGGCGGAGGTGGCAGACCGCCGGGTACGATTCCCTTCACTCTTCCTCCGAATCGCACCTTTCGATTGCGTGCGCCGTCGTTTGCCGGTGCGCTCGTCGTCTCCATGCAACTTGATATTCCGCCCGGCGACTTCGCCGGCTATCTCTTCGACCTCGACGGCACGCTCATTGACACCATGCCGGTGCATTTCATCGCGTGGCAGGCGGCGCTGCAGGAGGCCGGGCTGCGGGGTCCGCTCGACGAGGACTATTTTTACAGCATGGGCGGGATGCCCACACCACAGGTGGCCGAGCTGATGGGCCGGCGCTATGGATTGAGACTGGATCCCCAACAAGTGAGCCACGCGAAGGAGCTGCGCTACCTGGAGGTGCTGAAAAAAGGTGTTCCGCTTATTGAACCCGTGGCGGCCTTTGCCCGCCGCATCGCCGCGACACATCCGCGCGCCATCGTGACCGGCGGTACGCCGGACGTGGCGCACCCGTCGCTCGCGGTGTCGGGTTTGGCGGAGTTGTTTGAGTTCGTCATCACCCCGCACGACGTGCCGGCCGGCCGGGGCAAGCCTGCGCCCGACATGTTCCTGCTCGCCGCCCGGCGGATAGGGGTGCCCCCAGAGCGATGCCTCGTGTTTGAGGATGCCGAGCCGGGACTGGCTGGCGCGCGCGCCGCCGGCATGCAGGTCGTCCACGTGCCCAGCCGGCGGTGAGACCGAGAGCTTGATCGCGGAAACGCGAAAGTACGGAACGACGGAATGGAGGCCGGAGTTGATTCGCATCAGGTAAATTCTCTGTCGGATTGATTTCCGTGACTCCACCTTTCTCGTTTCCGTGATGATCCTGCCCTTCAGATACCACCCAAATTTACTCGACTTTGCGGATTCAGCCGATCGACTGCGGGTGACGGCGCGCCGGCCTTATACTCCACCCCACACCTTCCCATGCGAGTCCTCATCCTCATGCTGGTTTTGCTCGGATTTGTGATTTTCGTATCGCTTTTTGTCTATGTGGTTGGGAAGCGGTTGAGTGGTCGCGGCCGGCGTGGTGGGGACGGTTCTTCGCCATGGTGGCCGTTTTACCTCGGCGGCGACCAGACTACCGGCGGCGACGCCTCGCATCACCCTCATCATCACACCCACCACGGGCATCACCACACCGGGGGCGATGGTGGGCACCATCATCACCACGATGCCGGCGGCCATCATGGCGGTGGCTTTGACGGCGGCGGACACCACCACTGACAGCAGGGCAAAGGTGGTAGACCGAGATCGTAAAATAAAATGTTGCCACAGCCGGTTTTGCCCAAACCCACCAAGCCTAAGACCAACGTCCCAGTATGCTGAAAACCCTTGTGATTCCCGCCAGCCTGACCGTGCTCGCGGCCATGGCCACCGCCAGTTTCGCCGCAGGGTCCGCCAGCTCCACGGCGACAGCCCCCGAGGCGGGCACGATCAGGAAAGTTGCGGTGATTTCGGACGCCGTGATGGATGAGCCGGC
>JBAXLL010000406.1:0-1663 GCA_037134835.1 Verrucomicrobiota bacterium | reverse complement strand
CCTCCGGCTTGTGTGATACTTAGGCCGAAACTCTCAGGAATGGTGGGAAAGCTTGGCAATATTGTGAGCGAGAAGCCAGTAGTCTCCTGTGAAATGGCATCTGAAATTCGATCTGACGTGCCGAGTACGATGACCGGTTTGCCGCCTAATTGGTTCGGTTTGCCGACTAATTCTGCGGAGTTCGTCACCGTCAGCGTGCGCCCCAGCATCGCGCTCACGCCGCGCACCAGCTCGGCCTGCGCGGATTTCAGGATGGGCGAGTCGCCGAGCACGACGACCGTGTCGGGCAGTGTCGTCTCGTAGCCGCGCTTGACCGAGGCATCGGTGATGGGCGCGTAGCGCAGCCAGCCATCATAGCCTGTCTCGGCGTGAGCGGACAATGTGGCGGTCACCAACAGGGCAAGGAGACGTAAGGCGGTGCGGGCGGGCGATTTCATGGGGAGCATTTTCAAGTGCGGGAAAGGCCAACGAGTCTTGTCCCCTCCGCTAAAAGGACAACCACAATCCCCGGAAGGGCGCAGCAAGACTGCACCCCTACGGCTACGGCCTCGCGCCCCGCACGCCCTGTCCCGTGCGGCGGAATGGACTGTTGTAGGGGCGCAGTCTTGCTGCGCCCTCCACTATGCGACATGGACAGGACATGCCCAATCGTCGCACCGACACGCTGCACGCCCATCGTTGGTCGGCACCGGGCATGAGATATTTCGTCACATGCTGCACGCAGAAGCGCCGGGGCAGTCTTACCGCCATCGAAACTAGCATGCTGATTCGGTCGGCCGCTGTGGCTTCGGACGCATTGGGCGACACGGAAACTTACGCGTTCACAGTGATGCCGGATCATGTTCATTGGCTTTTTCAGCTTGGTGGCCGACTCTCCCTGGGCCGTCTCGTGGCGCGGTTCAAGGTGCAGACGGGACCGGTATTGGACATCGGTCGCCTCGCATGGCAGCGGGATTTTTATGAGCATCGGCTGCGGGCGGAGGAAAGCAGTGAAGCTTACGGGCGCTATATTTTCCTCAACCCCTATCGCGCCGGCTTGTTGCATGACGCGACCTGGCCGGGATGGTTTTGTGCGCGACCGGAAATTTTCGGGTTCTTGGCACTGCTCAATGAAGATGGCTCTCCGCCACGGGCGTGGATTGGAGAAGCGATACCCCAAGGGCTCGCGATCGGCGAGTAGGAAGGGCGCAGCAAGACTGCTCCCCTACAAAATGTCGGTCGTCCGTGTAGGGGTGAAGTCTTGCTGCACCCTTGTCTGATTCGCACCGTTTCAGGTCTTCAGGCCTCATCCCCCGGCGAACACCGGACGGAACCCCGCCTCGCTCAGAATCCGAGCCACGGTCTCGCGCTGGTCGCCTTGGATCTCGATCTGCCCGTCCTTCACGGTGCCGCCGCAGCCGCAGGCGGCGCGCATCTTCTTGGCGAGTGCTTCCTTTTCCGGCAGGCCGATGCCGGTGAAGCCTTTCACCACGGTCACGGTCTTGCCGCCGCGTCCGCCGGTCTCGCGCACGACGTCCACGCGGCCGCGGTCCTTGGTGGTGGGTTTTGCAGGGGCGCAGTCTTGCTGCGCCCGTTGGACGTTCGTTGCGGAAGGGCGCAGCAAGGCTGCGCCCCTACCGGTGGGGGTTTCAGGCAGGACTGCTTTGCTCAACCCGCCGAACGG
>JBAXLL010000405.1:0-1692 GCA_037134835.1 Verrucomicrobiota bacterium | reverse complement strand
GGAGGAAAGAGTTCCACCGGCCTGCATGGTGGCCAACAGGGACGGCGATGGAAGCGCGCCGGCCTTGACGGTGTCAAGGCGATCAGCACGCAGTCCGCCGGCGCGACGAGCGGGGCACACCTATCTCGGGACTTGCGCTTTGCGGGCGCGTTCCGAGACTCGCCCAAACTCCGCATGAAACAACGCACGCTTGCGCGCGCCGTCTCGGTCAAGGGCAACGGCCTCCATACCGGCAACGCCGTCACCCTCACTTTCCGGCCTGCGCCGGCCGACCACGGCATCGTGTTCAAACGGCTCGACCTCCACGGCCACCCGGAGGTGAAGCCCCGCATCGATCTCGTCGGCGACCTCGTCCGCAACACCACGGTCCAGACCGGCCACGCCAAGGTTCACCTCGTCGAGCACGTCCTCAGTGCGCTGCACGGCTGCGGGGTGGACAACGTGCTCGTCGAGCTCGACGCCTCCGAGCCCCCCATCATGGACGGCTCGGCGCGGCCCTTTGTCACGCTCATCCTGGAGGGCGAGCCCGTCGAGCAGGACAAAGAGCGCATTTATGCCGAACTCGACGCGCCCATCTCGGTGGCGCGCGGCAACTCCTCCATCGTCGCCTTGCCCTTCGACGGCCTCAAGATCACCTGCACCTCGGTGGACGACCGGGGCATCCATACCCAGCATCTCTCGCTCACCATCGATCCGGAGACCTACCAGTCCCAAATCGCCGCCGCGCGGACATTCACCATTTACGAGGAAATTGAGGAGCTGCTGAAGCTGGGCAAAATCAAGGGCGGCTCGCTCGACTGCGCCATCGTCATCCGGGGGGACAAGATCATCTCCAAAGAGCCGTTGCGGTTCGCCGACGAGTTTGTGCGGCACAAAATCCTCGACGTGATCGGCGACATCATGCTGCTCGGTCGCCCGCTCAAGGCGCACATCATCGCCATCCGCCCCGGCCACGCCATCAACGCCGAGCTGACCAAGGCCATCTTCGAGCGACTGCAGCGGCCCAGGAAAAAGGAGAAGGCCGCGCGCCCCTCGATGGTGCTCGCCACCGAGACCTCCCTCGACATCCGCCGCGTGCTCGACACGCTGCCCCACCGCGCCCCGTTCTTGATGGTGGACCGCGTGCTGGAGTTTAAGGGCGAGGACGAGCTGGTGGCGCTCAAAAACATCGCGTTCAACGAGCCGTGGTTCCTCGGCCACTTCCCCGGCAACCCGCTTTTCCCCGGCGTGCTCCAGTTGGAGGCGATGGCGCAGGCCGCCGGCCTGCTCATGCTCCGGCGCGGCTCCAGCGAGGGCAAGACGGCCATCTTTATGAGCGCGGACAAGGTGAAATTCCGCAAACCCGTGCGCCCCGGCGACCAACTCATGATCACCGCGCGGCTCACCAAGACCCGCGGCACCAAGCTCGCCACCGCCGCCTGCGAATGCGCCGTGGCGGGCGAGGCGGTGTCATCCGCCGAACTGATGTTCGCCATCCTCGACGAAAGTGACGTGGACGGATGACGGGATGATTTCTTTATGGTCATGGCAAAAAACAGCCGTCCGCCATCGGTCGCAATGGCCCATAGGCATTGACCATCAGCCCACCGCCCAGCTCCCCTTTTTTTGATGCCAACCACCACGATCCACCCCACCGCCATGGTCGAGCCCGGCGCCGAGCTGGGCGCGCGTGTGGAGTTGGGGGCCTTTGCC
>JBAXLL010000404.1:0-1693 GCA_037134835.1 Verrucomicrobiota bacterium | reverse complement strand
GCCCTCGCCGCCCTCCATGACGACGGCGTAGTCGGGCGCGATGGGCGCGTGCTCCACGAGCCAGCCGGCGCCGAGCGCGGAGTCGGTCTCCTCGTCGGCGGTGAAGGACACCTCGACGTTGACGCGCGGGCGTGCGCCGCTGGCGCGGAGGGCGCGCAATGCGAGCAGCAACGCGGCGATGGAGCCCTTCATGTCGGCCGTGCCGCGCCCGTAAATCCAGCCGCCCTCGACCGCGCCGCTGAACGCGTATCCGTGCCGCCAGCCGGCGGCGGCGGGCACAACGTCGTAGTGGGCGTTGAAGTGGAGCGTTTTCGTGTCGGCCGTCGCGCCGGGCGCGGCGAGCTTGCCGAGGACGTTGTAGCGGGGGAACGGGTGTTGCGCGCGCGGCAGGTGCTTTTTCAGCAGGGCGGCCGGGATGGGAAAGCGCTGCGCCGCCAGGCCGGCGGCGCGCAGCTCGCGCACGAGCAGCGCGGTGATGGCGGCGTAGTTTTCGCCGGGCGGGTTGACGGTCGGCACGCGCACAAGCCGCTGGAGCAGCGCGACGAGGTCGCTGGCGTGGGCGTCGAGATAGGCGGCGGGCATCATGGGAAAATCTTACTCGTTCCTCTTTATCCCAATCTTTCTCCCGTCCGGCAACCCGGAAGGGGAGGAGAAAGAAGAAAGTTCAGGATAAAGAGGAAAGGAGGCGGAAGGCTTGCGCGGGGGAGGGGACGGTTCGGCGGCGGCGCGCGCGGTTGACGGGCCGGAGCGCGCGTGGCAAGACGGGAGCCCAATGAGAAAACTATTTCAGCTCATCGCCATCGCCGTCGCGCTCGTCGGGCCGGTCGCGCTGACCGCGCAAGAGGCCGGCCAGCCGGCTCCTGCCGCCCAAGCCCAGCCCGCCGATGCCGCGCAGGCCGATCCTCAGCAGGCGCTTGCCATGCAGGCCGCCGCGAGCCAGGTCGCCGGCCAGCCAGTAAAGAGCGCGCCGCGCCCGCCGGATTTTCTGGAGCACCTGGTGGACTCGGTGCTGGAGCTGTTCGACGTGAGGAGCAGCGGCAACACCGCCACGCACTATGTGATCGCGGCATTGTTCCTCGTCGGCGCCTACCTGCTCCGCCGCGTGGTGACGACCTTTCTGTTCGGCTTCCTCCGCCGGCTCGCGGCCAAGACGGAGACGACGCTCGACGACAAGCTGTTCCCCGCGCTGGAGGCGCCCGTGGCCGCGCTCATCGTCGTCACCGGCGCGCTCGCCGCGCTGAAAGTGCTCAAGCTCTCCGAGACGAGCGACGCGACGGTGGGCTACGCCTCGACGCTGGCCTACTCGTTCGTGGTGTTCTGGCTGCTGCTGCGGGCGTTCAACACCGTGCTCGACCACCTGCACGAGGTCGCGGGCCAGAAGGGCATGGGCATCGCGGCGTTCATGCCGTGGATCAAGAAGGCGCTCGTCACCATCTTCGTTGTCTTCGGCGTGCTGATGGTGGCGCAGAGCCTCGGGGCCGACGTGAAGGCGTTTCTCGCCGGCCTCGGCATCGGCGGTCTGGCGTTCGCGCTCGCGGCGCAGGACACCATCGCCAACCTTTTCGGCTCCATCGTCGTCGCGATTGACCAGCCGTTCAAACTGGGCGAGACGGTCAAGATCGGCGCCAACACCGGCGCGGTCGAGGACATCGGCCTGCGCTCGACCAAGCTGCGCCTGCTCGACAAGTCGCTG
>JBAXLL010000403.1:0-1698 GCA_037134835.1 Verrucomicrobiota bacterium | reverse complement strand
GCTACGAGTTTATGGCCGGCCGGCATGAAAAAGTTCCGCAGGTCGGTCTCGTCGAGATCGGTCCCGACGTTGAGATCGGGGCGAATTCCACCCTCGACCGCGCCCGCTTCAGCCGCACGGTTGTCGGCGAAGGCACCAAGATCGATAACCTCGTGCAGATCGCGCACAATGTCGTGATCGGCCGTCATTGCCTGTTGTGCGCTCAGGTCGGCATTGCGGGCAGCACGACGCTCGGCGACTATGTGGTGCTCGGCGGTCAGGCCGGGGTGGCCGGGCATCTCAGCCTGGGTCACGGTGCCAAGGTGGGCGGTCAGGCCGGCGTCTCTCGCGACCTTGAGCCCGGCGCATTTGTTGACGGCTACCCCGCGATTCCGATCCAGCTGGAGCAGCGCATCCGCGTGCTTCGTCACCGGCTACCCGCGCTCTTCCGCCGCGTGGGCGAGCTGGAGGATGAAATCACTCGGTTAAAAAAGGCTTCCGCCGCGTGACATTCCCGTCACGATGGTGCCTGCATGAGCGAGCCACGGCTGAAAATATTTTCCGGCAACTCCAACCGTCCTCTCGCCGAGGACATCTGCCGCCACGTCGGTGTGCCCCTCGGCGCGGCCACCGTGACCAGTTTCCCGGACGGGGAGACGTTCGTCAAAATTGACGAGAACATCCGGGGCCAGGACGTGTACATTGTCCAGTCCACCTGCACGCCGACCAACCAGCATATCATGGAGCTGCTGATCATGATTGATGCGGCCCGGCGCGCCTCGGCCCACCGCATCACCGCAGTCATGCCATTCTACGGTTACGCCCGGCAGGATCGCAAGGACCAGCCCCGCGTCCCGATCACCGCCAAGCTCGTGGCCAACCTGCTGACTGCCGCCGGCGCGAACCGCATCCTCACCATGGATCTGCACTCGCAGCAGATCCAGGGTTTCTTCGACATTCCGGTGGACCATCTGTTCGCCTCGCCGGTCTTTTTTAAATACTTCGGGACGATCCGCTGTGACAACCTCGTCGTCTGTTCGCCCGATGTCGGCGGCATGAAGATGGCCGCCGCCTACGCGAACCTGCTCGGAACCGGTCTCGGCATGGTCTGGAAAAAGCGCACCAGCGCCACCACCGTCGAGCCGGTTAACATCGTCGGGGAGGTCGCCGGCAAGGACGTGCTCATAGTGGACGACATCACTGAGACCGCCGGTACCCTCGTCAACGCCGCCAAACTCCTCCGTGCGCACGGCGCACTCAGCGTCCGTGCCGCTGTCAGCCACGCCCTGCTCAACTCCTTGGCCTACGAACGGCTGGGCCGGGGCGACATTGACGAGCTTATCACGACCAACTCCATCCCTGTCGAGACGCGAGGCCTACCCATTCGCGTGCTCAGCATCGCCAATCTCCTCGCCGACGCCATTGTCCGCATTCATTCCAACGAGAGCGTGACCAGCCTGTTCCAGATCAAAGGATTCTAGGCGGGGTCCGGACGTACCAAAAAACGAAAACTCCGCGGGTGGCCCCCGTCATTTGACCAGACGATCATTCCGACCATGATCTCGCAGTCCCGAGAAAATTCTCTCCCTCCCATGATCACGCGTTTTCTTCACCGTCTCGCCCTGTCCCTTGCCATGGTTTGGTCCGCGTCCGCCTCGCTTTGGGCGGCTGCCGACAAGTCCGAAAAGTCGGCCGCATCCGCCATGCCTGCGCTCAAAG
>JBAXLL010000402.1:0-1709 GCA_037134835.1 Verrucomicrobiota bacterium | reverse complement strand
GACCCCTCCGCCGGTGCCGGCAGCGGTGGCAGTTGTGCCGCCCTCCCCAGTGCCGACGCCGGAAAAAACCGAGCCGGTCCGTCCGCCCAAGGAAACAGTGAAGCCTTCCCTGGCGCCCGTTGAAAAACCCGCCGTCGCCCGCCCCGCTCCGCCTAAAATCAACTTGAAACTCACCGAGCGCACAGTCCCGAAAAACACGTCAACGACGGCGACGACCCCATCCGCCGCCGACTCTGCCCGGGCGGTCACTTCCACGCTCCGGGCGTTGCGCAACAATTTGTCCTCCGCCACGACGGTTGATCTGCCGGGCAACAGCAGCGCGGCGGCCGCGAACTACGCGCAGGTGGTTAAGAGCGTGTATGAGCAGGCGTGGACGCCTCCGGACGACACCGCCAGCGACGACGCCAATATCAAAGTGCGCGTCACCATCGCCCGGGATGGCACGGTCATTTCCGCCCGCATCATCGGCCCCTCGGGCGATGCCAGCGTGGACCGGACCGTGCGCAGCACGCTGGAGCGGGTTCAATTCATTGCCCCGTTCCCGTCCGGCACCTCGGACCGGGAGCGGACTTACATCATCAACTTCAACCTCAAAGCCAAACGGATGCTCGGATGAAAAATACCTTTCTCTTCTCCATTAATATCGGACTGCTCGGACTGCTCGCCATCGCCGCGCCGGAGTCCTCCCGCGCCCAGAATGAAATCAACATCCAGAGCGAGATCACCGTCATGGGCCGGGCCAAACCCGTCCCGGTTTCGCTGGAGGGGTTCACCGGCGAGGCGGCGGAGGTTCTGAGATTCGACCTCTGGGTCCAGGGCTTCAGCTTTGTGGCTCCGGACGCCGCGCAATACCGGATCAGCGGCAGCGGCAGCGGCTCCGTCCAGGGCCGCGTGACCGATGCCCTCAGCAAGCAGACCAAGTTTTCACGGAGTTACACCGGCGCCACGCTGCGAAAACAGGCGCATGCGTTTGCCGACGACATCGTGGAAACCATCACGGGCAAAAAGGGCATCGGGCAGACCAAGGTGGCGTTCAAAGCCCAGTCTCCCGGCGGCGCCGGCGAAATTTACATTGCCGACTTCGACGGCCATAATCCGCAGGCGGTCACCCGCGACAATGCGATCGTGGCGGCGCCGGCGTGGGCGCCGGGCCGGGCGTTGTTTTACACATCGTATGAGCCGGGCAATCCGGACATCTTTTATCACAATTTGAGCAACGGCGAACGCCGCATTGTGGCCAAATTCTCCGGCCTGAACACGAGCGCGGCCATTTCGCCGGACGGGACGCGGATGGCCCTGATTTTAAGCAAGAGCGGCAGTCCGGATGTCTGGGTTTGCGGCGTGGACGGCTCCCATTTGAAGCAGCTGACCGCGACGCCGGTGGATGAATCCTCACCGTGCTGGTCGCCAGACGGACAGTGGATTTGTTTTGCGACCAAGATGGGGGAGCGGCGGGTTCTGGCCAAGGTGCCGGCCGGGGGCGGCGCGGCGCAACGGATCCCGACCTCGGGCGTCTCCAATCCCACGGAACCGGACTGGTCGCCGGACGGCAAGTGGATTGCGTTCACCTCCCAGATGGGCGGGTTCGACATCTGCCTGGTGCCTGCGGCGGGCGGCGCGGCCACCGTTCTGGTCGCGGGCGAGGATCCGTCCTGGTCTCCCAATTCGCGGACCCTGGTCTGCACACGCCGGGCGGGCGGACGTTACAC
>JBAXLL010000401.1:0-1720 GCA_037134835.1 Verrucomicrobiota bacterium | reverse complement strand
ATCCAACCCGCTATCGTGTCCGCATCGCCACGCAGCAGGGTGCCAAGGTCAAAAGATGGCGACTGGGGTTTGACTGGGTTCATGACGAAAGCGGTCTGTGAACATTAGCGGCTGTGACTGCCGACCGGGCAAGTGACAATTCGTTCTGTGCGGGTGGCGCGCAGCTCTCCTCTCCCGGTTCCGGTGTCGCGGCGACAACTCGCCGGAGACTCTGTTCTTCCGCACCTCCACGCCGCCCGGCTGCCGGCAAGATTCGATTGACCAGCGGCAACAGGCCATGAAGAGCACAGCATAGGCGCGTCAGGTGTTTCGCCTTCATGCAAGCATCTCCATTTGGGAGGCGGTCGGGTTATTTTCCATGTGCGCATGCTGTCAGATCTCTGTGAAATCCGGATGAAGTCTGCATGAATTCGGGATGAAATCGGCACGTGACCGTCCGCCCATCCGCGTTGACAACCCAGCCATGCTTCGGTGGGATGGCCGCGTCTATTTGATCTTCCGCTGCGCGTCCCCACGCCCGCTCATCGCGCCCCCTGCCTCCTGTCCACCCCGCCAGTTGCCCATGAAAACCACCCTGCGCACCCTCTTCCTGCTCGCGGCCCTCTCGCCGCTTGGTCTCTTGGCCGCCGCCGACAACCCGGTCGGCATCTTTGACTCCCACGCCGACGTCGGCGCGCCAAAAATCGCCGGCTCCGCCAGCTTCGACGCGGCAAAACAGGAATACAACCTCACTGCCGGCGGGGTGAACGTGTGGACCACCCACGACGAATTTCACTTCCTGTGGAAGAAAATGAAGGGTGACTTCATCCTGCGCGCCCGCGTCGAATTTGTCGGTCCGGGCACCGACCCGCACCGCAAGCTTGGCTGGATGGTGCGCCCCAACCTCGACACTGACGCACCCTATGCCGACACCGCCTCGCACGGCGACGGGCGCACCTCACTGCAATCCCGCCGCACCAAGGGTGCGATCACCGACGAAATCATCACGACGGCCTCCAAGTCGGACGTGATCCAGTTCGAACGCCGCGGCAGCACCTACCTCTTTTCCGCCGCGCCCTACGGCCAGCCCTTCGTCACAAACGAGGTGAAGGACCTCGACCTCGGCAACGAGGAGCTGTACGTCGGCCTCTTCCTTTGCTCACACAACGCCGACGTGAAGGAGCAGGCCATCTTCCGCGATGTGCAGATCATCAAGCCGGTGAAAGTCGGCTTCACCCCCTACCGCGACTTCATCGGCAGCGTGCTCCATCTCCTCGACGTCCAAACGGGCAAACTGGAGACGATCTACAGCAACAAAGTACCCTTCGAGGCGCCAAACTGGACGACCGACAACAAGGCCCTTATTTACAATGTCAGCGGCCGGGCCGCCGGCTGGGGCAGCCTGCAGCGCTTCGATCTCGCCACCCGCACGCCCGCACCCCTCGACTTCGGCATCGCCAGCGTCACCAACAACAACGACCATGTGCTGTCGTTTGACGGCAAGATGATCGGCATCAGCCACCAGAACATGGGCAGCCCGCGCAACCAGTCCGCCGTGTTCACCGCGCCCGCCACCGGCGGCACACCGAAGCTCATCACACCCAACACGCCCTCCTATTTCCACGGCTGGTCGCCCGACGGCAAGTGGCTGCTCTTCGCCGGCGGCCGCCGCGAGTCCGGTGCGACCACCGACAAATACGACATCTACAAGATCGCCTCGGACGGCAGCGGCGAGGAGATC
>JBAXLL010000400.1:0-1730 GCA_037134835.1 Verrucomicrobiota bacterium | reverse complement strand
CAAGCTTGCGCAGGGTCTTCGGTTGTTCCAGCGCGCGCACTATCTCCATCCGCGGCGTCGGCTCGGCGGTCGCAACAGGAGCGGCGACCTGAGCCGTGGCGGCGTTGATTGCCGGCACCGACGCGGCAACAGCCGTCAGCATAGCGAAAAATGTGGAACGAGGAGTAAGGCGGATGTTTTTCATGACGGATTTAAGGGAGTGAAGCTGGCCTGGCATCAGACCGGAATGGTCAGGCGGTCTGCACCTTCCAATACATATTGTAGTGCTGGTGTGCGGTTCTGAAATAGGGAATCAAGGTCACATCGCCGGGGTGGCCGATGCCGTCGGTCTTGAAAGTCAGTGGTGCGCCGGTGGGTTTGATTTTCGACGGGATCGCAGCGAGGCCGCCAGTAAGCGTGGGCACATCAATCGGTTCGTTAAAAACCGAACCAATGGTGCGTTCGTTGATGTGCAGGTCCTCCCCTGGCTTCACCTCATGGCCGAGCGCACCGACCAGCACGATCGGCCCATAGAGCACGGCCGCAGTGTCGGTGGTGCCAGAAAGCAATTCCAACCGCAAGGACATGGACAGGTCCACTTCCACGACGTCTCCGGCTTTCCAGGTGCGCTTCAGGCTCAAATACGAGCCAGGTTTGCTGGCGACCGGGGCAACGGTGCCATTGATGGTGACCTTGGCCGTTTCGGCCCAAGCTGGGTGCCGGATGCACAGGCTGAACTCCTGCGGGATGGCGGCCGTGATTTCGAGGCGGGTTTTGCCGTTTTCCGGAAACGAGGTCGTCTGGCGCAAAGTCAGCCCTTTCTCCCGCCAATTCAGGGAGGAAGGAATGAAGAGGTTGACGTACAATGAATCCGACTGCGCGCCACGAAAGTAAATCGAATCACCATACTTGGCGTGATTTTCGATCCCCGTACCAGTGCAGCACCAAAATGAGTCAAAGGGAGTGCAGAAGAGCTTGATGTAGCCCGGACGGGTGGACTGGAAATACGTCATCATGCCAGTGTCCGGATCTTGCGAGGCTAGGATCGTGTTGTAGAGCGCCCGCTCATAGTAGTCACCGTAGGCCGCACCGGGCTCGTGGGTGATCAACAGACGGGAGAGGCGCAGCATATTGTGGCTGCAGCAGGTTTCCATTGTCTTAGCGGAGGACAAACGTCGGGAAAATTCACCCAGCGGAAAAAAATGCTCTCCGTCACCATGGCCGCCGGTTGCGAACGAACGCGGGCCCGTGACGGTCTGCCAGAAGAAAAGCGCCGCCGCATGGTAGTCCGGCTTGCCGGTCAGTTGGTGCAACCGTTCAAAACCGACGACCTTGGGAATCTGGGTGTTGGCATGCAGCCCGTTCAAGGCGTCGCGCCCTTCGACCAAAGGCCGGAGCACCGATTGGTGGCTGAAACGTTCGGCCAACAAGAGATGGCGTCCGTCAGCCGTGAGCGCATAGACATCAGCCATCACCTCGTTCATGCCGCCATGCTCGGTGCCGAGCATCCGCTCAAATTGTTCGTCGGTCATGCCCTTAGTGGTCTCGTAAGCCCAGTCGGCCAGTCGCACCAGCACCGTCCGAGCCTGGACGTTGCCGCCCACGAGGTGCGCGTCGCGCAGCCCGGCAAAAATTTTATGCAACGTGTACCAGGGCACGCCGGTGACGCGCCGGCCGGCGACCAGATTGTCGATTTGCACGTGGTTGTCGGGGAAAGCGCAAACCAGCCCGGTTTTGCCAGCGTCCTGACA
>JBAXLL010000399.1:0-1732 GCA_037134835.1 Verrucomicrobiota bacterium | reverse complement strand
TAATACCAGCCGTCGTGGTAAGTCATAACCGACGCCTCGCAGTTCACCGCGAGGTCAACAGGCTTGTCGCCGGGATGGAGCCGCTTGCCGCTCTTGGCGTCGAGCTCGACGAGCCGGATATAGCCGAAATAGGAGCCGTAGGTGAGCCAAAGCCGGCCCGTTTTAGGATCGAGAAACACGCCGGGGTCAATGCCGTTGCAATCCTCGACGCCGTCGGTCGAGGAGACGATGCCGCCATCCTCCCACACGAAGTCCGGGGAGGCGGGGTTGAGCGACTTACTGGACAGCATATGGATTTCCGCCCGCGGCTGCACGTCCTGCGTGGCAACATAAAGACAATAGCGGTCGCCGAGGCGGATGACATCGGGCGCCAGCCCGCCAGGGCCGCCACGCTGGGCGCCACCGGCCCAAGTCCAGCCGTCGTCGGACATTAGGCCGCCGCCACCCGTGCCATAGGTGAAAAACTTGCCATCGCTCATCACGATGGTGGACGGATCGTGGATGGTGATGTTGCCATCAAGCGCGAAGGCAGGAGAGACAAACGCAAGGACGGAGGCGGCCGCGAGGAGAAGGCGAAATTTCATATTCATGGGGAAATGGGTCCGGGGATGCTGTCGCCAACTGTGGCGGCCGGCGGGATGAAATCAACCGCTTATCAGCCACGCGCGGAGGACAAAATATGCATAGCATTTAGGCTTGCGCGGCAAAGCCGCGCTCCCTCAGTCCAACGCGATTTCCACGTGCCAGCGCGTCTTGAGCGCCTTGAGCTCGTCGGGCGTGAGGTGCGTGACCGCGCCGTGCTTGGGAGCGTTGAAGTTGGTGCCCTTCATCACTCCGCCATTGAAGCGCCCGAGATCCTTGAAGGTAACGAAGTCCGTCGTCTCGGCGAAGCCCATGTTGCCCGCGCCGTAAGCGTCATACATGAGCACATAGGTGTCGGTGCCGAGACGTTTGAAGAGGTTGGGTGCCTCGCAGGAAATGGTCTCAGGATCCACGCGCTTCTGCACGACGGGGTAGCCAGCGGAGATCCGGTCGGAGACCGAGTGCTCGATGCCGGGCGTGCCGCCTTCCTTCGACGAGTAGAACAGGTGGAATTTGTCGCCGACCTTGGTAATGTCGCCGTCAATCACATGCAGGCTGTTCCGCACGGTCTCGGTCATGGGGCCCTCCGGGACGGGAAACTGGAAGAACAGCTCGGGCTTGGCCTCGAACTTGGTGAAAGCCTCGTCGGTGTGCGCGTAGTAGAGGTTGTCCACGCCACGCCCGATCTTCATGGTGAAATAGACCATCATCTTGCCGTGCTTTTCATCATAGATTGTCTCTGGCGCCCAGCAGCAGCCGATTTCGGCCAGCTCGGGAAAAGCCTTGTCGAGGCGGAGATCCGAGAGGGTCCAGTGGACGAGATCGTAAGACTTCATCAGCACGAGCGCACGATTGTTACCCCAGCCGTACTGCGGCTCGGGCCGCTCCCATTGAGTCGTGCGGAAGCCGGCGCGCTGGCCGTTGGTATGCAGGTCGGTCATCGTGAGGTAAAACGCGCCGTCCGGCCCGCGTGCGATGTGCGGGTCTCGCACGCCCTTCTGCTCCGCCAAGTCGGAACCGATGAACACCGGCTGGCCGCCGTTGATATCGGCAAACGTGCGGCCGTCGCGGCTAATGGCGAGGTAGGCCGAATGCGTCTGATCCTTGAAATAGACCATGAGGTAGCCGCCCATGTCCTTTTCCTCAAGCT
>JBAXLL010000398.1:0-1743 GCA_037134835.1 Verrucomicrobiota bacterium | reverse complement strand
TTCTTAAACTTCTGCGAATTCTTCCAAAATCTGACGGGGATTTACATTTACCAGACCCAGGGCCTTTTTGATGTTCTGCACCGACGCCGGCGAAATCTCCGCTTCTTTGGCGATGTCAGACGCGGAGACATCGGGCGAGACACCCGATGCAGCAACCAGGACGGTCGCCCTGCCCGGACCAGCGGAGGCTTCACCTAGCTGACCGCACATGGCCTGAACAGTCGTATCGCCACTTCAGCCGCCTGCGCAATTTTTGAGCAGCTTTTGTCAACAAACGCGGCGCAGCGCGGGAATAGGTGTGCTACCATGGCTGCCCTTTAGCAAGGCCGGTGGCCCCGCCGCCTGGTCCCGCAGTAACGTAAAGCTGTCGCTGCAATACACCCTTTACAGCCATTTCGACGGCGGCCGCCGGAACTACGACGGTCTCGGCCACAATGCCGCCGACAACAACACCCTCTACCTTGAGGCTTGGATCGCGTTCTGACCCACGCCGCCCGCTTCCTTTCACGCCCGCCCATCACTTGTCCCTAGCTGATTTTTCCCATGAAAACCACCGCCCAATGCATCACCGCCCTGTTTGCCCTCGCCCTTGGCGCGGGTCCAGCTTTCCCGGCGGCCCCGCCGGCTGCCACGCCGCCCGCCGCCCCTGTCGTCGTCGAAATCACCGTCAACGATGCCGCGATGAAATTCAGCATGGCCAAAATCCAGGCGCATCCCGGGCAGACCCTCACCATCCGGCTCAAGAACAACGGGACTCAGCCCAAGGATGTGATGGGGCACAACTGGGTGCTCCTCAAAGGCGGCACCGACATGGACAGCTATGCCGCCGCCGCCGCCATCGCCAAACCCGAGGGCTACCAGCCCAAGGCGCTCGCAGATCAGGTGCTCGCGGCGATTCCCCTCCTCGGTCCCAAGCAATCAGGGGAGGTCACTTTTACCTGTCCGACCGCACCCGGAAACTATGATTATCTCTGCACGTTTCCTGCCCATGCCATGGCCGGCATGAAGGGAGTCCTGACCGTCAAGTGAGGCCGGCCTGAAGACGCGGCTCACGATGGCGCTTAAACGTCCTTCAGGCGGCCGGTGGAGTCGCCAAAACGTTCGATCGTGTTGGGTCCGACGCGGTCCATCATGCTGAGATAAAGGTTGGTGATGGGCTGCTCAGGATGCTGGATATGGCGGCCGGGAGTGAGAGTGCCGCCGGCGGCGCCGGCGAGGATCACGGGGAGCCGCGTGTGGGAGTGGCGGTTGCCGTCGGCGTTGCCACTCCCGTAGACGATCTGCGAGTTGTGCAGGAGCGAATGGCCGTCAATATCCTTGGTCGCCTCCATCTTTTCGAGGAAGTAGGCAAGCTGCTCGACATACCAGTGGTCAATTTTACGGACTTTTTCCATCCAGTCCGGTTTGTTGCCGTGATGGGAGAGGTTATGGTGACCATCGTCCACGCCGATCTCCTTGAAGTTGATGTTGCTGCCATCGCCGTTGATCATGAACGTGGCCACGCGGGTCGAGTCGGTCTGGAACGACAGGTGCAGCATGTCATACATGAGGCGGACATAGTCGCTGTAGACCACCGAGCCATTGGTGGTCGGGATGCCGTCGGGGACGTCGTTGGTCGGCTGCGCGCGGGAGGCACGGGACACCTCGGCGCGCTGAATGCGCTGCTCGATGTCGCGGACGCTCGTGAGGTATTCATCCAGCTTCTGCTTGTCGCGGCCCGACAGCTCGCGGGCGAGGCTGCGG
>JBAXLL010000397.1:0-1751 GCA_037134835.1 Verrucomicrobiota bacterium | reverse complement strand
CCCCACCTCATCTATCTGCCCGAGGTCGCTTTCTCGCCGGAGAAATTCATTGCCGATGTCCAACGCGTCCTGAAACGCGAGAAATACTGCCTGGTCGTCGTCGGGGAAGGTCTGATTGATGCCGACGGCAACTACATCGCCGCCGCCGAGGCTTCCGACGCCTTTGGGCACGCCCAGCTGGGCGGTGCCGGCGAATACCTTCGCAGCCTCGTCGAGCAGCACCTGCCCGGCGTCAAGGCCCGTTCGGCCAAGCCCGGCATCGCCCAGCGTGCGGCCGCCCATGCCGCCTCCAAAACCGATGCCGACGAGTCCTTCCTCGCGGGTCAGGCCGCCGTCAAGGCCGCCGTCAACGGCGAGACCGACAAAATGGTCACACTCGTCCGTGGTGATGGGGATCACTACACCTGCGAGACCGGCCTTGCACCGCTCGCCGAGATCGCCAACGGCGTCAAGAAACTGCCCCGCGAATGGATTAACGAGGACGGTGTGAGCATGAACTTTCAGTTCGCCCGCTATGCCACCCCGCTTATCCAAGGCGAAATCGTGGTGCCCCACGATACGGGCCTCCCGGTCTTCGCGCATCTCGAAAAAGTCGCCGTAGATCGCATCCTTCCGCCTCACGAAGCGACGTGAGCTGCATCTACCAGAGCATAAAATTTTAGGGCGTCGCTTGCCGACGCCCTTTTTTGTGCCTGCTCACCTCAATCCCCCCGGCCTTGTCCGCCGTCGCCCCCTGGTGCTCCCTTGACCGAAGCGGAACGACGGGAAGTGCGAGGCCATCGGGAGGATCAGTAGGAGCGCGAAAGCCGATAGCGGAAACGCGGAAGGGCAGCAGCGCGGAGGGATCGAGGGCAGACTGCCCGAACCGACGAGCGATACGTAGCACGGCCAACCTGACCGTGCTTTATACTGGTGCCCGCGCAGAAGACGCGGGCAGGTTGCCGTGGCACACCCGGAAGCTAAGTCACTAATAAACGAGGACTTAGTTGTGGGTTAAAATGCCCTCTGCAACGCATAGACGGGATTGGCCCATCTGATGGCGAGGTCGGGTGAGCAATTGGTAACATTTGGGCCGGCGTTTGACCGCGCGGGGTTCGACGCGATTGGGGCGGTCAGGCACGGGGTCGGCCGCGAGCGCCAGGAGCAGCGCGGCGAAGCGCTCGGCCGCGCGGCTTCCGGCGGGCGCGAATAACGGGGCAAAGGCGCGCAGGGTACTCACGGTGCCTTTGAACGAGAGCCGTCCGGGCGGCACATCATGCTGACGCGCGGCCTCGAGCATCAAGGCGCGCACGAGGTTGTAGGCGAGGGCCTACAGGTGGATTTCCTTTTCGATCAGCGCCGGCGTCTGGGTGCGCAGCACGTCCAGCCCGAGGGTGGTTTTCAGGTCGCGGAAGCACAGCTCCACCTGCCAGCGGCGGCGGAACAGCGCGGCCAGCGCGGCCTCAGGATACCGGCCTTCATCAAGCAAGGTCGTGACCAGCACAATCTCCTCGGTGCGGAAGCCGGGCACCTGCACCCGGAAGCGCACGATCCGCAGGGCCAGCGTGGCCGGGAGCTCCGCCCACAGGCTGGGTTCCCACGGCCCGGGCCCTTGCGGCTTGGTCCACCTCACGCGGCCGGTCTGCCGCTGGCGGGCCTGATGCAGCCGCCACACCACGTCCACCCCCTTGCCCTGAAACAGGGCGAGCAGGCCCCAGCTGCAAAACGCGCGGTCGGCCAACAGCACCTCGCCGGGCTCGACCCAGCCGACC
>JBAXLL010000396.1:0-1756 GCA_037134835.1 Verrucomicrobiota bacterium | reverse complement strand
AACAGCTACTCGTCAACGCGGATGTCTGTGTCCACTAAATCGAGGCAATTTCAATCCGTGCCCAATCTGTGTTCCGGGCGAAGCGACAGTCTGACAATCCGCAGTCAAATCCGCGTGCGTTTTCGCCGCCGCTGTTTCTCTCGCCGCGCCCGCTCGTAAACCAGTTGCCCGCGCCGGAGCACCGCAAACCCCGCCCAGCCGAGGCTGAAGCGCGTCGCCGCGCCACGTTCGACGGCAACCAGCAACTGGTCGAAGCCCTGCCGCGACAGGTCGCCGGGGTCCGGCTGCGCGAGCAGCCAGCGGTGGAGCGCACGGCGCACGACGGCACGCGGCACCCCGGCCAGCGCGGCAAGATTGAGCCGCCGCCCCCCGCGATCCAGCACGCCAAGCTGGGCCATCCATGCCTCCAACGCCGTGTCGTCTTCCTCCAGCCGCTCGCGGGCGAGCGCCGCGCCCGCCAATGCATCGCGCCCTGCCGCCGCCCGCCGCCAGGCCGGCAGCACAGCCCGGCGGACACGGTTGCGGAAAAAATCGTCGCCCGCGTTGGTCGCATCCTCTCGCCAGGGCGCGCCAACGGCCCGCAGCGCGGCGGTCAGCTCCGTTTTTTTCAACGTGAGCAAGGGCCGCAGATGCACCCGCCCGCCGGGCATCGGCTGCACCGGCCGCGGCGCAGCCAGCCCCGCCGTGCCGCTGCCACGCGCAAGCCGCATGAACATCGTCTCGGCAATGTCGTCCTGCTGGTGGCCGAGCCAGAGCGCGGACGCGCCGGCACGTTTTTGCTCGCGCTCCAAAAACGCAAACCGTGCCGTGCGCGCCGCCGCCTCCCCTCTGTTTTTCCCGAGCCGACGCCAGCCGGCCCGGCGGAACGTCACCCCCAGCGCGCCGGCCACACGCCGGCAAAACGCCTCGTCCGCGTCCGCCGCGCGCCCGCGCAGTCGGTGGTTGAAATGCAGCGCAACCAGCCCGGCCCGGCGCGCCGGGAAGTGGGCCCAGAGCATCAACAGCAGCGCGAGCGAGTCCGCCCCGCCGGAAAACGCCACCGCCCAGCCGCCGCGCGCGGCGCGGGTGCGTCCCTCCGCCCATGCCAGCACCGTCGGGTGCAGGGTGTCGCGCGGGAGGCGCGCCGCAAGCGCGGCGGTCCACCGGAGCCAGTCGGTTTTCATCGGCGTTGGTTTGGCCGCACCACAAACCGGTGGCAAGGCTAGTACGGCGCGATCCGGAGGGATGGGTGATTTTGGATTTTAGATTTCCGATTTTCGATTTCGCAAACACCCGGAGTTTTTTGGCTTTATCGGGTGGCGAATCAGCCGGCTGGAAAACAGGACATGCCCGACCACAAAACCTCACAGATCTTGCTGGTGGGTGAGGACACCCCGCCTACAGTCCAATCGCAAAGGGAAGTTGGCATCAGCCTTCCCATCCTCCCAAAAAAACGCGCCCGGCGTTTCGGCCGGGCGCGGATGATCTCAATTTTTGGAAACCAAGCGGGATGCGCTCACTCCTTCTTGGCGGCCTCGTCGAGGATGTCGCCGAGGTTCATCATGTCGTTGCCCGCGCTGCGGTTGAGCTGCTCGTAGGCCGAGGTCTCGGCGGCGAGCTGGTCGGCGCTGTAGTTGGCGGCCTTGATCGAGAGACCGAGACGGCGCTCCTCGCGGTCAATCTTGATGACGCGCGCGCTGACGACCTGGCCGGGTTTGAGCACGTCCTTGATCTTGTCGATGCGCTCCTCGCTGATCTGCGAGATGTGCACGAGGCC
>JBAXLL010000395.1:0-1766 GCA_037134835.1 Verrucomicrobiota bacterium | reverse complement strand
GAGCGCGTGGCCTCCACAAACTCCATTTCCTGCTGCGGCCCGGCGGCATTGCGGCGTACGGTCTCGGCGTAATTGAGAAACGCCACGCTGCGCAGGACGCCCTCAAAGCGCTGGCCGAGAATCCGGGCGGCATGGGGAAAAATTTCCTGTAACGCCTGGTTGGCGAGCACGACGCAGTTCCCGCCGTCAATGATGAGCACGGCCTCGCGCAGGCTGCCGAGCGTGGCTTCAAGCTGCGCGAGATGGCCGGCGCGCAGCAGGCGCAGGCGCGCGGTTTCGTCGAGGAGATCGCCGGTGGCCTCGCACAAGGCGTCCCATGGGCTGCCAAGCGAGCCAGGCAGATCGTCGCGCAGGAGCCGTTGTTGGCGGATTATGGCTTGCTGCAGGCTCTGCACCGCGCGCCGGTGGCTGCGGAGCCGCAGCACGGTCCAGCCGAGGGCGAGGGCGAGGAGAACGGCAATGAGGGAGGCCGGCGGCATGAAGTTGGGTGTGCCCGAACGCTCACGAGACTTTGGGTGCAAGGCAACCTCTGCCTCGGCGGCGGGTCTGGGGCGCTCAGTCGCCGGCCGGCGGCGACTTGCTGCGTTCGGCCGCTATACGATAGCCGACGCCTCGAATGGTCTCGATCCAATCCGCTTCCCGGCCCAGCTTTTCGCGGAGCCGCCGCACATGGGTATCCACGGTGCGCGTTTCGATTTCCGTTTCGTAATTCCACACGTTGATCAGCAGATGCTCGCGTGTTTGTACCCGACCGCGCCTTTCCATCAGCAGGTGCAGCAACTTGAATTCGGTGGCGGTGAGCTCGACCCGTTTGCCTTGCACCTCGGCTTCATGGCGTTCGATGTCGATGACGATCTGGCCGACTTGGAGGCGTTTCGGCCCGTCGGGCGTCCCTTCGCCGCCGGTGCGGCGCAGAAGAGACTGCACCCGCAACACCAATTCTTTGGTGCTAAATGGCTTGCATATGTAATCGTCCGCCCCGGTTTCCAAGCCTTGAATGCGGTCGGCTTCCTCGGTCTTCGCCGTGAGAAAAATAACAGGGACGAGCCGGAGTTTGGAATCGGCGCGTAGCATCCGGCAGATTTGGATACCGTTCAAATCCGGCATCATCACATCCAGGATGACGAGATCGGGCAGAAAAGTACGCGCGAGGCCGATGCTACCGTTGGGGTTGTTAAGCGTCTCAACGGCATAGCCCTTGGCCTTGAGATTGTAGGCGAGGAGCTCAGTCACATCGGACTCGTCGTCAACGATCAGGATTTTTTTGGGTTTGGCTTCGGTCGCCATGCATTTGAAACCTTGAGCTTCGTTCCCGCTCCCGCCCAGCCAATTTCAACACCGTTGCACAATCGTTACAACGCTGTGCGGTCCATCCCTGATTGAGTCCGCACCCTGCCCTCTCCATCCGACCCTTTCTGCGGTTCGGCCTTTGCTGTGCGGATAAAAATCATTAAAACACTTATGTCAGAAGGGTTAACACCGCTTAGTCGGCTTGCCTGCCCAAGTGTGACGGGTTGAAATTCGGCAAGTTTGAGGGCGCTTTCTTTACGTAACCCTTTTATTTCTAAATAATTAAGATTTGAAGGCAAATTGATTATTTCAAGATCCGAAAATTTGTCGATCTGTCGCTTTTCCCGGGCCAGGTAACCAGCATAACTCACTTGGTAAATTACTTCATCCTGCACTTGGATAGATTCTTGCATAAGTTCATCTGGAATCAAGCCTTCCCCTCTCCCACCCCTCTGACTAGGCAAATATGTTTGTCT
>JBAXLL010000394.1:0-1770 GCA_037134835.1 Verrucomicrobiota bacterium | reverse complement strand
GAGTAGAAGACGGGCGGGGGCAGGCGGCAGTTTCAGCGTTGGGCGACTTTTTGGGCGGCGGGCTCTCCTTCGGCGACGGCCGGGCCAAGTTGAGGCTCGCCCCTTCGCTGCTGGAACGCAAGACTGTTCGTCACCGCCGCGATGAAGGCGGGTAGCGTGCCACCAGCCTGGTCGGCGTCGGCAACAATTTTTTCGATCGTCGGGCGATCGTAATAGTCGGTGCCGCGGCCGATGGCGAAGGTCAGGAGCTGGCTGGCGAAATTTTTCTCAAAATCGCCTCGGCGCGGACCGGCTAGGAGCCGGCCCAGCTCGATGGCACCGGAAACTTTCTCGCCGCTGGGCAGCTCACCCACGGCGTCCACGGGTAGGCCATTCTCGGCAGTGCGGAACGCGCCGATAGCGTCGAAATTCTCCAGCGCGAAACCGATGGGATCAATGTCCTTGTGGCAGATGGCGCACTCGGGCTTCTGGCGGTGGAGGGCGAGACGTTCGCGGACGGTGGCAGGCTGGTTGTCGCCGTTGGTCTCGGGCAGACCGGGGACGTTGGCGGGCGGCGGTGGCGGCGCGACGCCGAGCAGGGAGTCGAGGACGAACTTACCGCGGAGCACCGGCGAGGTGCGATTGGCGTAGGAGCTAAGGGCCAGGATGCTCGCCTGGCCCAGCAAGCCGGCCTGGCGCTCCGGCGGCAGGGTCATGCGGACAAATTCCTCAGGCTTGCTTGCCACGGGCGGGGGGGCTGCACCGCCCCGGCCGCGGCCGCCGGCGAAACCAGGCGCTCCCGCAGCGCCGCGCGCACCGCGCTGTCCCAACCCGCCCCGCTGGCCGCGGCCGGGGGGCGTGGGGGGCGCGTTGGGGTCGGCGGCCGCGACCGCGATGCCGCCATCGGGCATGGGGATGACCGCGACCGTCGGGTCCACTGCCGGAGGCACGCCCCCGGCCTGTTGGGCCAAACCGCCGGGGCCGCGACCCCGGCCCGTCAAGCCAGCAGGCGCGGGCGCTGCGCCCACCTCCGCTGGAGCGGCAGTGGTGGCATTAGCACTGGGGATGCCATAAAATTTGGCCAGCAAAGGACTGACGAACGAATAGTCGGCCGTCAGCATGTTGGCAACGGGCTGGCCGTTGGTGAGGAAATCGGCAAAAAACTTCTGTGTCTCCACCGCCATGTCGGCCGCGATGGCGGGACTCCAGTTGGGATAGAGCTTGGGGTCGGTCTCGCGCTGCGGGAGGTTGCGCAAATGGAGCCATTGGCCGGCGAAGTTGCGAACAAACCGGTCGGCACGGGGGTCGGCCAGGAGACGCTTGATCTCCGCCGCGAGGTTGGCGCGGAGCTTTCCCTGCGCGGCGAGGTCGCGGAGGGCGTCATCGGGCGCGCTGCTCCACAGAAAGTAGGCCAGACGCGTGGCCAGCGCCGGCTCGCTGAGGGCGTAATTGTTGGCGGCCGTCTCGCCGTTGCCGGGCGGCTCGCCGCGGAACAGAAAGCTCGGGGAGACCAGCATCGCCTGGAGCGCCGTCTGCCAGCCGGCCTCGGGTGTGCCACCGGCGATCAGGGTTGATTTGACGATGGCGGCGAGACGGGTGGTCTCGTCGGCGGTGGGGGAACGGCGGAGCAGCGGTGCTGCGAGATTGATCACTCCCCGCGTGATCCAAGCGTCGCGCGACTCGCCCGGCCCCGGTTCGCCCACCAACCGGGCAAAGGCGGCATTGGGCAAGGTCGGCTCGGGGTCAAAGGGACCCTCGATATTGGCGAAGTGCAGCCAAAAGGTGCCGCCC
>JBAXLL010000393.1:0-1781 GCA_037134835.1 Verrucomicrobiota bacterium | reverse complement strand
GCCTGCGCCTGCCGGATTTTGTCAAGGCTCCCGGCGGCATCCCCGTCCGCGCGCGCAACCTCGAGCAACAGTTCCTGATGGACGCGTTGCTCGACGACAGCATCGCGCTGGTCACCTGCCAGGGCAAGGCCGGCACGGGCAAAACTCTGCTCTCCATCGCATGTGCCCTCCACCAGCTTCACGAGGACCACGCGCGTTACGACGGGGTGTCCATTTCCCGCCCCGTTATCGCGCTCGGCAAGGACATCGGTTTCCTTCCCGGGACGCTCGACGAAAAAATGAAACCGTGGCTCCAGCCCTACTTCGACGCGCTCGAGGTGCTCATCCCGTCCAAGCCGCCCAAAGATCCGCAGTTCGCCGCAAAGAAAGTTTCTAAAAAAAGCCGCCACGAAAATTCCGGCACCACCGCACCCGCGTATCCGCCGACCACCTACGCCGGTGGTGGCAACAGCGCCGCCGCGCCGCTCAAGCCCTACGAACGCCTCATCCGGAGCGGACTGGTCGAGATTGAGGCGCTCGCGTTCATTCGTGGCCGATCTATTGCGCGTCGCTTTTTCATCCTCGACGAGGCGCAGCAACTGACGCCGCACGAGGTCAAGACCGTCATTACGCGCATTAGCGAAGGCTCCAAGATTATCCTCCTTGGCGATCCCGCACAGATTGACAATCCCTACGTGGACTCGCGCAGCAACGGCCTCGTCTATACCCAGAACCGGATGAAGGGCCACGCCCTTTCGGCGCACGTGAAGCTCACCAAAGGCGAGCGCAGCAAGCTCGCCGAGCTGGCGGCGGACTTGCTCTGAGGGAATAAACATGCTGAGTTTGCCGCGTCATGCGCCTCCATGCCGTTCTCACGCTGTTCCTCTTGCTGATGGTCGCCGCTATGCGGGCGCAGTCGGAAGAGACAGGCATTGAGTTCAACGGCGTTTTGGTCACAGGCGGTAAGACGACCGTGTCACTTGTAAATCCCACCACTGGCGAGTCGGGCTGGGTCGCTGTCGGCCGCAAGTTCGGAGGCCGCACCGTCACCGCTTATAATGCCGCCGACGCGAAGGCCGGAAGACCTTCCGACGCCGTCGTTCTCACTCGCGACAGCGACGGTCGGAGCGAGACCATCCCGCTCAAAGGCGCGCCCATTGTGACAACCGCGCGCACTTCTGAGTCATCCAATCTCCGCGCATCTTCTCGGCAAGAACCCGTGTTCAGCTTGCCTCCGGGCGCGCGGCTGTCTGGGCTGATTGACCCCTCGCGCCCGACCGAAGTCGGCCAAGTGTCTAGTAGCGAGACGCCGGCTTCCAACGGGAAAATTCAATTAACGGAAGTCTCCCTTGAAGGCTACATCAAGATCGACGATGGAAGCACGGATGGTGTCTACCAGCCAATTTATAGCATAAGGGAAATGATCATGGCTCCCGAAAACGTGGCCGCTGCGAAAAATGCGACGCTTGATCGCGTGGCCCAGAGGAAGATATCCGTGTCGCAGCAGCAGGTTGCGCCCACCACACCACCTCAGCTCACGACACAGCCGGCCAAAGTGCCGTGAGCGCACGCGCCCGTGTCCAGCCTACTAAGGGTGACGCAGTAAGCTCGCGGCGGGCTTGCTGTGATATCGCCTTACCGGGTATCCAGGGCATGCGAGCGTGTTCTGACGTTTCCTTAAAGGCTTGCCTGCCTTGACATCAGTCGGGGCTGGCGGCTTGCTTGAAAGGGTAGTTTTCCCCTTAACCCCCCTCCCGTCATGGAAACGCCTGCTCCCACTCCGACCTCCTCCCGCCGTCAGT
>JBAXLL010000392.1:0-1786 GCA_037134835.1 Verrucomicrobiota bacterium | reverse complement strand
CTCAGTATGACGCTGTTCCCAACGCTCCCCTGAAAAACACCGAGCAGTGGGCTGGGATGGCGGTCAAACGCATGCTCCGGTATGCGGCCGACAATGGTTACGACGGCATCACCTGGACGACCGGCGAGCAGCAGGCGACGCGGTACAATCTTGAGCATGTGGTGAAATCGATTGAAGTTGGCCGCACGCTTGACGGCGCGACCATGAAGCCGTCCGGTCGGCACATCGCGTTGGATTTGCGCGGCCGTGGTGTGAATACGTTTAGCGTTACCGATGAGGGGATCATTCGCAATGTGCGCTCTGCCCCGCAGGAGTGGCTCGGAGAGCCTTTGTCTGCTGTCGTCGGAGAGGAAATGGCCGAGAAGATTATGGGCCACAAGTTGGAGTCCGGCGATGTGGTCACCTTTGAGGGCGATGGACTAAAGGTCGGCGGAAAGGGCATGCGCGGCTTCTACGACAAGATGCTGCCGAACGTGTTCAAGCAGGTTGGAAAGAAGGCGGGGGCGAAGGTCGGCGAGATCGCTATCGACGCCTCCACGACCGCGTCCGTGCCGGAATTCAAGCCGTTCACGGACGCCCATTGGGACGCCTACGGCGGGGCCGAGAAGTTTCCCAACGGCGACGAGCCGATGTTTTCGACCACGACCATCCTCGGCGACGGTAAGCAGTTTCCAGCGGACGTTATGCTGCTGCCCGACGGGGTCGAGTTCGTGTTCAACGATGGCGAAAGCAGCGCCTTGGTTCCTCGCGAGTCGTTCACGACGGCAAAATGGAAAAGCCAGGCCGATGCCCTGCGCGACGTCAATCGCCTTTGGAAAGACGAGCGCTCGGAGTTCTGGGGGTCGCTGCATTCCATCCTCGGCGACGTTAAGAAGGTCGGCCCGTCCATGGACGAGGTCAAGGCTCACCACCTGCCGTTGACCGACGCGCTCAAGGAGCAGGCTAAAAACCCCGCATCCCTCTGGCAGACCAAAAAGGGCAGCATCACTTTTGCGCCTCGGGACGGCGCGGCCATAATCAAGCTGTTCAAGGATGCCGACGCGTCGACGTTCATGCATGAGACCGGGCACCAGTTCCTCGAGCAGATCATGCAGTTTGGCGACCATCCTCTCGCGCCGGCGCAGTTGAAGGCCGACGCTGAGACCGTCCGCAAATGGCTCGCGCTCGAATCGGGGAAACCGATTCCCACCAAGGCGCATGAGACCTTCGCTCGCGGCTGGGAGCGCTACCTCATGGAGGGCCGCGCGCCGTCAAAGGCGCTCGAGGCCGTCTTTGCCAAGTTCGCCAAGTGGTTGACGGACATTTACCAGACGGTGATGAAGCTGCGCTCGCCGATCAACGACGACATTCGGGATGTGTTCGACCGGCTTTTGACAAAAACTCCCGAGCGCGCGACGATCACGCCAGAGCTTCCGCTCGAGAGCGGCCTGGCTGATGCGCATGAAGGGTTGATGAGAACCGCCCGCGGCGCCGATGCCGGTGTCGCCATGGAGAGCGTGCATCGTGAAACGGCCGAAGAGGCCAGGGCGAAAGCGGCGGAGATTGTCCATGAGCTACAACTACGACGAGGCGAGCCCGCAGGAGCGGCTGGCGGCAGCGAGCCGCAACGCGCGGGTGCTGGAAGTGGCGGCGCTGCGGCCGGAAACAACGCCATCCCAGATGGCGGTGTACCGGAACCTGGCGCGGTCGTTCCGGGCCGAAGCGGTGCTACGCCGACGGGATTTGGACCACCAGAGCCAGCCGGCGACGTAGGCAAGCCTGGGCGGCCTGCCGCGCTCTACGCTCG
>JBAXLL010000391.1:0-1792 GCA_037134835.1 Verrucomicrobiota bacterium | reverse complement strand
GGAGATCGCGGATGCGCCCGTAGGCAGGCAGCACTGCGGTGCGCACCATCCTTTCCGCCTCGGCCACAAAGGTGGCGCGGTCGGCGGCGGACAGGTCCTTCACTTTCGCGGCGCGTTCAGCGAGTGACGCCACGAGCACGTTGGCGGCGGGTTCTCCCACCATGAAGCCATCGATCTGCCGGAGCGTGGCGGTCAGAATGAAACGAGGCGGGATGAGATTTTTTTCCGCGCGGGCCCGGGCCTCCGCAAGGCCGAGATCGAGCAGGGGGCCGACTTGGGCAAGGCGGACGAGGTAGTTTTCAATGTCGCGGCGATGGCGAATGGGATGGGTCTCGGTGAGGAAGCTGACCAAGGTGACCTGCAGACCGCGAAATTGATTAAAAACGAACCAATGATCGGCAAACGGGATGGCCTCCACGAGCTGCTGGAGTCTCGACTCGAGGACGCCGGCGGCGGTGCGCTGCACGGGCGTGAGCGTGGCGCGATCGTAGGTGCGGAGTTCCGCCAGGATACGCTGCGCCAATTCCAAGGCCGCCTGCCGTTGTCCGGGTTCGATGGGGAGGTTGATGACGTCGTCCTCGGCGGTGAGCTGGCGGTCGAGCGCATCCTGTTCCGCGCCCGAAAAATACTGCTTGTTGGTCGCGGTCTGCGGATCGTGCCGCACCCAATCAGCTGAAACTCGTTCCACAAAGCCGTCGAACGACTCCGCCGCCCACGCAGGACAGGCGGCGAGCCCGAGGGCGAAAACCAACGCGAGGGGAGACCGTGGTTTCATGGAGCAGAGGCTATCAGCCGGCCGGGCTGAGGAAATCAGATTCTTGGGCGGCACGCGAAACGTTCCGCCGTCGAACGTGAGTTCGAAACCAATCAATCGGCCGCGCCCGGAGTGCCCGGCCCACCCGGTACGATGATCGTGAAAGGTGGGCCGGCATCCGGGCGCGGCAATGAGTCGTGGGACTAACCCCAACGGCCATCACCACGCTTCTTGGACCGCCTCAGGAAGGACGCTGGTAATCGCCTCCCATCTGGGGCGGACGTGCTTTTCTCAAAAAAATGTTGGCCGAAAAATCAGTCGGTCGGCGTTTAACCGCAGGGCTGTTCGCCCTAGCCGCTGAAGTCCCTTGCGCTGCGGCCCGGAATGGGCGGCAAATGCTGGGTCCACGATGCTACCCTCCTTCTTTGCCGCCTTCTTTTTCGCGTTCAACGGAACGTGCGCGCGGCACAACCTGCTGGCGAATGGACCCATCAAGGCGAACCTCGGGCGACTGACCATAGCCACGCTGGTCTTGGGCGCGTTCGCCCACACGCTCGGGCACGGCTTTGCCAGTGCCAGCGTGCGCTGGTTTTTTCTGAGTGGTGTCATCGGCATGGGCCTGGGCGATCTCGGCGTTTATGCCGCGCTGCCCCGGCTCGGTTCGCGGATCACGGTGCTCATGACCCAATGCCTGGCGGCGCCGCTCGCCGCCATCGGGGAGCGGCTCTGGCTCGGCACCCAGCTTTCGCTCGTCCAAGTCCTTTGGGGCACGCTGATCCTGGCCGGAGTGGTCGTCGCGATCACGCCCAGTCGATCGAGCCCGCCCCGGGTAAGCATCCGCCCGATTGGATTCTTGTTCGGTTTTGTCGCGGCCTGCGGCCAGGGCTTTGGCGCGCTCGTCAGCCGCAAGGGCGTGAACGTCGCCGAGGCCGCGGGCGAAGCCGCGCACAACGCCACCTTCGGCCTCACCAGCGCTTATCAGCGCATTCTCGCGGGCCTCGTTTTCACCAGCGCGTGGTTTCTGGTGCTCCATCTGAC
>JBAXLL010000390.1:0-1796 GCA_037134835.1 Verrucomicrobiota bacterium | reverse complement strand
GTGATGCTCTCCGGCGAGACCACCGTGGGCCGGTACCCGCTTGAGTGCGTGCAGATGCTCGACAAGATCTCCCGCCGCATCGAGCGGGAGGAGGCGCCCGAGCTGTGCGAGTCCGCCGTCTTCACCAGTGAGCGCATGAAGGTGCTCCACTCCGCCGTCGTGCTGGCCAACCAGCTCCCGCGCTCAAAAATCATCGCGTTCACCCGCCACGGCTACGTCGCGCAAGGGCTCGCCGCGCTACGCCCCGTGCACTCACCCATCTACGCGTTCACGCCGTCGCCGGAAATGTTCCGCCAGCTGCGCTTGCTGCGCGCCGTCGGCCCGTTCCTCATGCCCTTCGCTTCAGAGCCCAACGCCACGATTGAAAACGCCATCAGCGTGCTCCGTCGCGCCGGCGTCGTCGCCACCGGCGACAAACTCATCGTCGCCACCGACGTCGTCGCGCAAGACCGCATCGTGGACAGCGTGCAACTGCGGACGGTATGGTGAGATTCTACTTTTTCGCAATGAGGCCCTGGGCACGCAACATCCTGTGTGCTTATCCAGAACGAATTTCCTGCACGCTTGGCGCACTCATTCTTAATGTCTATTCCGTTTTCCGGATTCATCGGACCAAACCATCCGATGCCGCCTGAACGCGCAAAATGTTGACGCCATGATCTCCCAACTGCCACGATGGATCTGGGCTGGAGCGTGGGCGCTGGCGTTTGTGGCGGGCATGGTCAATGTCGTCGGATTGCTCGGCTTCGAGCATCAGGCCATCACCCATCTGACTGGCACGACCTCGTTGTTGGCCGCCGCACTGGGCACGGGCGACCTGGCTGCGGTGCTGCATTTAACCGCAATGATCGGCTCGTTTCTGGCCGGCACCGTGCTCAGCGGCCTGATCATCCAGGATAGCGTCCTCCAGCTCGGCCGCCGCTACGGCGTCGCACTAGGATTGGAGGTGCTGCTGCTGTGCGGTGCCGTCCCGCTTTTGAATAGGCAGAACGTCTGGGGGATGTATTGCGCGGCGTGCGCCTGCGGCCTGCAAAATGCGATGGTGAGCACCTACAGCGGGGCGGTCGTCCGCACCACTCATCTTTCGGGGATGTTCACCGACCTCGGTATCTTTCTCGGCCATGCGTTGCGCGGTCTGCCGGTGGACGTGCGAAGGTTGCGACTTTGCCTGCTCATCATTTCGGGATTTCTGTGCGGGGGCATCGCCGGGGCGGTGACGTTTCACCGGCTCGGCTATCCTGCGCTGTTTATTCCCGGCGGTCTGGTGGCCGCAGCGGCGCTGGCCTATGGCCTGCGCCCCGTACGTGCCGGTTGAGACCAGGTGTTTGGACCGGCCGACATGGCGGCATACCACGACGCACGGGAAACTCCCGCCTTGCGCGCCGCGCCGGGGTGTTTCCACTGGCAGACATGAAAGTCACGTTCACTACCAAAGAATATACGCATCTGCTCGAGCTCGCCCATCTCGGGCTGCAGGTCGCCACCCGCCGTTTCAGCGAAGGAGACGACGAGGGCCCGCCGACCGAGAGCGCCGGGGCCCGTCGGTACGCGGATATCACACACAAACTCCTCGATCTCGCCACGCCGTTCGGCTGCGCCGACCTAGTGGATGTGGGTGCGGACGGCCGGTTGATCATTGCGGCCAAGCTCGCCGACGGCGAGCGGGTGCAAAAGTTCATCGGCGAGTACAACAACGACACTTTCTGGCACGAACTCGTCACCCGCCTAGCGGACCGTGACCTCGCCGCCCAGCATACCAAGCAGGCGCTGGCCGGCGAGGTCACGGTCCGCTAGGC
>JBAXLL010000389.1:0-1798 GCA_037134835.1 Verrucomicrobiota bacterium | reverse complement strand
GCTCCTGCGTCAGCTCCGGCGCCCGGCGCGGATTCCGCTGCCGGCGGCCGCGGCAACGGGGCTGCCGCTACCCCCCAGCGCCGCGTGGAACTTCGCGAACTCGCCACGGGCACCGTGCGTGCCTGGGTCGACGTGGCCTCCAGCAGTTTCTCGCCCACGGCAAGCCATCTGTTGCTGCGACGCCGCCCTGCCGGCAACGGCGGTGCGGGTGGCGCGGGGGGCGCGGCCGCACCCGCGGGCGGCGGTGGCGGCGGACGTGGCGGCGCGGGCGCGGGTCCGGTCACCACAGCCGGTACCGATGCCCTCCTCCTCGATCTCGCCACTGGCCGCACCCTCTTCTTGGGCAGCGTGAACGACGCCGCTTTCAACCGGAAGGGCGAACTGCTCGCCTACACGGTGGGCGCATCGGTCATTGATGGCAACGGGCTTTTTGTGATCGACCTCAAGAGCGGCACCGCCCACGCGCTCGACAACGACGCCAAGCTCTACACACGCCTCACCTTCAATGACGACGGCACCGCGATCGCCGTGCTCAAGGGAACTGACGTCGCACGCATGCGCGAGCACGACAATGCGTTGCTCGTCGTGCCCAACCTCCAGTCGGCCATGAGCGGGAGCGCCAAAGCCGTCGTGCTCGACCCCAAGCGCGCGGCGAACTTCCCTAAGGGATTCGTCGTCAGCGATCGCGCCACGCTGAGCTGGAGCGACGACAACGCCCGCGTCTTCTTCGGCGTCATGCCGCAGACCGCCGCGCCGGATACGGCGCGGCGCGCGAACCCCGACTCGGTGGCCAACGTGGACGTGTGGGGCGCGCAGGACGAGCGCGTGCAGTCCTTGCAGATGGCGCGCGCCGACGCGGACCGCAACTTCACCTTCCGCTCCGCCTTCGACATCGCCTCGGCGAAGTTCGTACCGCTCGCCGACTCGACGCTCAAGGACGTCGAGGTCGCGCCTGACGGCAGTTGGGCGGTGGGGCGCGACACGCGCGGCTTCATTTCCGACTACGAGCCGGCGCGCGCAGATCTCTACCGCGTGAATGTCAGCACCGGTGAGCGCACGCTCATTCGGAAGGCCACGCTCATTGGGCAGCACACCCCGGGCTTCTCGAGCAATGGCAAGCACTATCTGCTCTGGCTCGACGGCAAGTATCAGGACTACGATCTCACCAGTGGCGCGCTCAAATCACTCGGCGCGGCCACCACGCCGAGTTTTGTGAATACGCCGTGGGACTACCCGGGCACCAAGCCGCCATTCGGCGTGGCCGGCTACAGCAAGGACGGGCGCGGCGTGATTGTGGAGCATCGCTTCGACCTTTGGCTCCTCCCCTACGACGGCTCCGCCCCCACCAACCTCACACTCGGCGTGGGCACCAAGCAGGAGATCAAGTTCGTACCCGTACGCACGGCCGCGGCTGATCCGATGGCGTCGCGTGCGGAGCGCGATGCGCGCACGATTGACCTGAGCGCGCCGGTCACGCTCTCGGCGTACGGGGAGTGGACCAAGAAGGCGGGCTTCTATCAGCTCGCGAGCGGAACGCTGACTGAAGTGATTTACGGCGATGCTTCGTTCAGCACACCGGTGAAGGCCGCCAAGGCGGATCGGTATTTGTTCACGCGTCAGACGTTCGCCGAGTTCCCGGATTTGCGGGTGGGGGGCGCGGCGCTGACCGATGCCAAGAAGATCAGCGATGTGAACCCGCAGCAGGCGGAGTTGCTCTGGGGGCATCGCGTGCTCTTTGACTACAAGCTCAAGGATGGGCAGCGTGCGCAGGGGATCTTGGCGATCCCTGATGATTACA
>JBAXLL010000388.1:0-1801 GCA_037134835.1 Verrucomicrobiota bacterium | reverse complement strand
GCCACCGAGCTGCCCCTCGCCGGAAAAATCCTCGCGGACAGCACCATGGCCATCGAGGTCATCGGCATTGGCGGGGCGGGGACCAACGTCGTGGACCGGCTCAAGATGGAAAACCTCGATCGTCTCCACCTCGCCGCGATGGATACCGACCATCAGGCGCTGTCCGCCTCTCCCTTGCAGGAAAAGATTCTCTTGGGTGCAGAAGTTACCCACGGGCTCAGCGCAGGGAGCGATCCGGCCGCCGGCCGTGAGGCCGCGGAAGCGGACGAGGAAAAAATCGCCGCGGCCGTGAAGGGATGCGATCTCGTGTTTTTGGTCGCTGGACTTGGGGGCGGCACAGGGGGCGGCGCGGCCCCGGTGGTGGCGCGGCTGGCGGCGCAGACGGGCGCACTGGTGATCGTGTTTTGTCCCTTGCCGTTTAGCTTCGAGGGCGGCCGTCGGTTGAAGCAGGCGGACGAGGCGCTGCGCATGCTCCGGCCGGTGTGCGATGCCGTCATCCCGCTGCCGAATGACACCCTGCTACAGGCTGCCGGGGTGGGCGAAAATGCACTCAGCTCTTTTGCGCGCGGCGACGAGTGGATCGGCCGCGCCATTAAGGCCGTCTGGGCCATGCTTTTTCGCACCGGGTTGATTAACGTTGATTTTGCCACGCTCCAGTCCGCGTTCCCTGCGCGCGGTGGCAAGACGCTCTTCGGCCTTGGCAGCGGCGCGGGCGTGAACCCCGCTGCCGCCGCGTTGGAGAGCCTGCGCCTCTGCCCGCTGCTCGCTACCGCCGAGTCGGCCCGCAAGGTCGACCGCCTGCTCGTTCATATTACCGGCGGTGCGGACCTCACGCTCGACCGCGTCAATGAGATCATGACTGCGCTGACGGCGCAGTTTGGTCGCGACGCCCACATCATCATGGGCGCGGTGATAGACGAGGCGTTGCCCGGCCGGGTGGAGATCGTAGTGCTCGGTACGAGCGAGTTGGGCGCGACCTCACGTCGGCCGCTTTCGGCGCAGCGCCCACGCGCACCGTCCGCGCCGGCGGTCGCCGGCACCCCCCCGCCGTCCGCGATCGTTACCCCTGATCGGAAGGGGACGAAGGCCAAAACGGCGCAGGACGAGTTCGCGTTCGGCGGTCCTGCGGAGAGCCGCGGCTACTTTGACAAGACCGAGCGCAACCTCTTTGAGGGCCAGGACCTCGACGTGCCGACTTACCAGCGTCAGGGCGTAAAGATCGTGCTCTAAACGCAACTCGGCGGGCGGGTGCCCATCAGAGCCGGGCCAAAATACGCCGGACCTGCGACGGGTGGGGCGTTCGTCTTTGCGGGTGGTAAAGGGTGGATGAAAGGGTATTGGGGTCCTCGCCGGGTCGGTCAGATGGCGGGCAAAGGCGGGTCAGGATGCCGCCATGGAAAAAAATCCCAAACTTCCGCTTGAATGCGCCCGGTTCCTGCTACACTAAATTGCGTTATGCGCTTTTCCGCGCATCCTTCCCTGCATGAAAATCAAAGCTTATCTCAAACCGTCCTGCGGCTGGTCCAACGGCGTTCGCGCCGTGCTGCGCAAGCACGATCTCGACTTTGAGGACATTGACATCATCAACAACCGCGCCAACTACGCCGAGATGGTGCAGAAGTCTGGCCAGCCGCTCTCGCCATGCGTCGAGGTGGACGGGGTCATGCTCGCCGACGTGTCGGGGGAGGAGGTCGAAAACTATCTCCTGGCCAACGAGCTTGTGAAGCCCAGTGACCAAGCGGCGGGGATTCCCACCAACGCGGGCTGCTCCGATGAGGAGCACGCCAAGATGGCCACGAAA
>JBAXLL010000387.1:0-1805 GCA_037134835.1 Verrucomicrobiota bacterium | reverse complement strand
CGCCTCGGCCTGCGCGGGCGTGGTGCGGACATTCTTGAACGTCACGTTGCGGGCATGCCGCAGGTAGATCCCGGACGAGGGCAGCACGCGGCCAAACATGCTGAACTCGGGGTAGGCGCTCTCCTTTTCGGCGAGTTCGATCTTTGCCTGCTCGGCGGTCCCGCCGCCGGGCAGCGCGAGATCGAGGTCCTCGAATACGAGGGTCCCGACCGGGTGGCCGGGAATGCCGTTGACGAGCATCCCGATCATCCGGACGCCAGTCGCGCGCACGTTCCTGATCGTCACGTCGCGCAGCGTGCCGACTGGCTTGGGCTGGTCGCCGGCGCGGAAAACCTTCAGCCGGGCGCCGAGACGGATGCTGATCGGCACGGCGACACCGTCCATAGTGGTGTCGCTGACGGTCACGTGGCGCAAGTCGCCGCCGTCCACTTCGTAAAGCGCGATGCCGGCCATGCCAATGTTGGCCAGGGTGCAGCCGGTGACAGAAATGTTCTCGAAGCCGCCGAGCGACTCGGTGCCGAGCTTGATGCCGTTGCACTTGGTCGAGAGTTTGCAGTTGGCGACCGTGATGTTGCGCGAGGGGAGCGGGCTGGTGGCCTTGAAACAAAGCGCGTCGTCGCCGCTGTCGATGTCGCAGTCGCGGATGACCGCGCCATCGCACGAGTCGAGGTCAATGCCGTCGTTGTTGGCGAGTCCGGTGGCGCGGGTGCGGATGGTCACGCGTTCGACCGTGAGGTCGCGGCTCTGGAAAAAGTTCAGCGTCCAAGCGCCGGGATTGGCGAGATGGACATCCTTCACCGTGACGTTGGTGCAGCGCAGCCAGCGCATGAGGAACGGCCGCACGGTGTAGGGCGTTTGCGCGGCGCGGAGCTCGCGGCCCTGGCCGTCAATCGTGCCCGCGCCCTCGACGCCGACGTTTTTCGCGCCATCGGCGACGATCAGCGCGTAGCCGAGCGGCACGCCGTCGCCAGCGGTGAAGGGGTCGAGGTTGCGGTAGTCGGCCGCACGGGTGCTGCCAAGGAGGACCGCGCCCGCGTCGAGGCGGAGGGTGACGCCGTCCTTGAGCTGGATCGTGCCGGTGAGGTAGAGGCCGGCGGGAAACCACACCGTGCCGCCGCCCTGCGCGCTGGCCTCGTCGATGAGCTTCTGGATCGCCACGGTGTTGAGCGTGACGCCGTCGCCCACGACGCCGCGTTCCGCCGCCTGCCACATGACCGCCGCGGCCGCAAGGTCCGGCACCGCGACCAGGAGGAGCGCCGCCCAGACACACCCCAGGGCGAAAAACCGGCCGGCGCGCATGATCATGGAAACCCTGTTGGCAAAGCCCGAGAGCGCTGGCAAGCCGCAATGCGGGCCGGATTTCCGCCCGTGCATTTTTCCCTCGTAACCGGGCGGGAAAAATGGCAGATATGACCGCTTCGTTTTAGAACATGAAGCATTTCCTCCAGGAGACGGACTTCACGCTGCCCGAGGCGGCGGCCGTCTTCGCGCACGCACAGGAGCTCAAGCGCACGCGCGGCCGGGGCGGACCGCAGCCGCTCGCGGGCCAGACTTGGGCGATGATTTTTTCCAAGTCGAGCACCCGCACGCGGGTCTCCTTTGAGGTTGGGGTCCACGAACTGGGCGGCAATCCGCTTTTTCTCAGCCGGGGCGACATCCAGCTCGGCCGGGGCGAAACCGTCGCCGACACCGCCCGCGTGCTGTCGCGCTTCGTTCACGGCCTCGTGGTGCGGACCTTTGACCACACCGAGGTGCAGGGACTCGCCGACGCCGGCACCATCCCCGTCATCAACGCGCTCACCGAC
>JBAXLL010000386.1:0-1809 GCA_037134835.1 Verrucomicrobiota bacterium | reverse complement strand
GGCGTGCTTCGGGCCGGAGGAGATTTTTTTCAACACCTGGCTGTTTCACGCGCGCAATCCCTGGGTCGGCGGGTGGGACTTGCTCGGGGAAAATATCGTCAAGGCGCTCGGCTATGCGTGGGTGTGGCTCGCCCTGCTGATTTGGCTCTGGTGTGACCGCCGTCGCGCCGCTGTTCCGGCGGCGGAGCCGCTGCCCCGCCGGGCGGTTTCGTTCGTGCGGCTGCTGCTCTGGGCGGCGGTGTGCCAGCTCCCGCTCGGACTGCTCGCACCGCTCAAATCGGGCGGGACGCTGGGCTCGCTCCACTCGGTGGAGTGGGCGTTGCTCGCGGCGATGGTGGCGCTCTGGCACCGCTGGTCGCAGCCGGCGGAAACGGGGGTAGCTGTGCGGCCGGCGAGGATCTTTGCGCTGGCAGTCCTGGCCTCGCTCGTGATGGCAGGCTGCAGCATCATCGAATTTCGTGGGGTCTGGACGCCCTATCGCGGTTTAGATGTTGACCTCGCGTTGGCCCGGGCCCAAACGGGACGGATCTATTTTCCGTGGAACCCGATGCTGACGATCATCACTGAGCGCCGGGTCTATCCCCTCGACGATGCCCTTTACGGCCTGGCGACCGCTGGCTTGGAGCCGCCGCCGGAAAAGATCCGCGCGGCGGTGCCGGCGGGTGCGGAGTTGATCTACTACGACAATGCCCAGAGCCGATTTGCGGTGCGGTATTTCCAGCCGCCGGGCTTAGACTCCTCGGGCCCCGCGGCAGCACCGGTGCAGCCGAGCGCGGGCAAACCTTAGTCCCTGGAGTACGTTTTGGCGCACGGCAGTGACGCATTTTGGGAAATCCGAACAGCGCCCAGTGACTGCGCGCTCCACGCGCAAATGTCAAAATGCGCCATCACCTGCCGCACACTGAGATTGACCGCCCCGATGGTGCCAGCGAGAGTCCTGACGAGAGCAGCCCTCGTGGCGGAATGGTAGACGCTGGGGACTTAAAATCCCCTGACCGTAAGGTCATGCCGGTTCGATCCCGGCCGGGGGCACCACTTATAATCAATGACTTACAAAACAAGCCTGAGCAGGGTTTGCTTCGTGATAGAACTGACATTCCGGTTACATACCGGTTTTAACGGCTCTGGGCGCGGGGGCTGCCCTTGGGCTGTCTCGGGGGAGGTTATCGCTTCTAAGCCGGCTCGCTGGTTCAGGCGCGCCAACTCCGTGGCCCAGATGCTTTGAGCTTTAGCTGTTTCTTGCGACCGCACAGGCAGGGGCCGTGAGCGGGCACCAGCATCTTCAGCTCGAAATCATCCGGCAGTGTTCCCAGGGCAGCATGGCGATCTTCTCGTTGCCATCCTTGATGGCCCGAAAAAGGCTACAAACATTTCAACGCGGAGTTCGCAAAGATCGCGGATGGGGAAATTTTTAGCCCTGACTTTAACAGGAGAACACGGGGAGCGCGGGCAGGTTGCCCGCGCTACGACGGAGGGTCGGGGGTAACCCTCGCGGCGGAGCGAGCCGCTTCACCCTACCTCAAGCAGCTATGTGTCAGTCTATTGCGCGAACCTTAATCATCAGCCCGAAACAGGTTTGCTCTAACATTAGAGCGGAAGAGGGCTTGCGCAGAACGGCGCGGGATTGACTTGCTCCAGCAAGCATTATTACCCTCATTATCCCTCCGATTCATCTCTCCATGAAAACCCCTCGTCTCCCCTCCCTGCGTTCCCTCAGTCTGCTCTGTGCACTGACCACCGGTGCCAGCTTCATCCATGCGGCCGATGCCGTGCCGCCTGCGACTCCCCCCGCTCCAGCTCCCGGCATTC
>JBAXLL010000385.1:0-1812 GCA_037134835.1 Verrucomicrobiota bacterium | reverse complement strand
ACCCGCCTACGACCTGATGCCCGCAGAAATTACAGAAAGAAAATTGCGCGGCCGAAGCAATTTCGGTCGAAGCCGGGGTTGCTAGAGCGTTTTAAATAAAACTGTAGCCGCAGTGAGCGAACCAATTTCTTGCGTCATCGGCGGTGACAGCGGCGAGGGCTTGGGCGATGGCCCGGAGGAGCGCGGAGTGTGAACGTGCTCCTGCGGCACGGAGGAGGGTCTTCACTTTGCTCCACATCATCTCGATGGGGTTGAGATCGGGCGAGTAGGCGGGCAGGAAACGGGTCTGCGCCCCGGCGGCGGCGATCAGCGCGAGCGTGGCCTCGCTTTTGTGGGCCCTGAGATTGTCCAGCACCACGATGTCGCCGGGCCGCAAGGAGGGCACGAGGATGTCGCGGACGTAGGCGCGGAACACTTCGGTGTCGGTGGCGCCTGCGATGGTCATGCAGGCGCTCGTGCCGTCGAGCCGGACCGAGGAGATCATGGTGGTGGTCGTCCAGCGGCCGTGCGGACAGCCCATCACGAGGCGCTGGCCGCGAGGGGCCCGCCCGCGCAGGCGGGTCATGTTCGTCTTGGCCGCCGCTTCGTCGATGAAGACGAGCCGGGCGGCCGCGATCTGGCCTTGCCCGGCCTGCCACTGCCGCCGCGCTTCGGCGACATCGGGCCGGTCTTGCTCGGCGGCGTGGAGCGTCTTTTTTTATATGTCAGCCCTAGGGCGATGAGCGCCTGATGCACGGCTGGCACCGTGCAGGGCATCGCCAGCCTCTCCTTGATCTGGGCCAGGGTCAGGTCGGGCTCGGCGGCGACCAGCCCCGCCAGTCCATCCCGGTACCCGGGCAGGATCCTGGCCTTCCGGCCGGAGTAGCGATGGCGGTGGCCGAGATCGTTGGTCCGGCGCCGCTGCTGCAGCAGCTTCTTCACCATGCCGATCGACACCCCGAAGCGCCGGGCGACCTCTTCTCGCGTGCCTTGCTCCGCATCATAGGCCGCAACAATCCGTTCGCGCAGGTCCAACGACAGCGTCCGCATCCCCACTGCATGGACCATTCATCCAAATATGGCTACAGTTTTATTTAAAACGCTCTAAACTAAAACCGGTCAGAAAATAATTCCGAAGAGTTGCCAAATGCTCCTAACGCAACGAAATAATATTAATATTTGCTCCCCGCCCCGTCATAATGGTATAAATCCCACAATTTAAGCGACTTTCCGAAGTTGCGCTCTTGCATCTATCGGATGAAGTGCTGCAAACGACGGAATCCTAAATGGAATCTGGAAATGTCTTGGAATATGCTTTGAAATTTTTGATTGACACTAATTTAACCACGATTGAATATCTGGATGCGGTTGCGATTTAATTTAAAAAACTAAGATTAATAATACTATGTCTGAAACGACTCCTAGCTACAGTTCTTCGGAAACACTCACCGACAAGCGCGCTCGTCTTATCCAAGAACTGGAAAACAAGCTTTCGCTGCTGAAGGACGACGGTGCCATTTTGAAACTGGAGGAGCAGGAAAAGAAACTGGTCATTGAACTCGAAAAGGTTCGTCGTAGCATCGACAACTACCGTGATGCGTTGGGTTTGCCGCCTCGGGCACCGGCTGGCACTCAAATGGCACCACCTGCAAAAGCGGCAAAGGCGTCCACGGGCACCCGTGGTCCCAATGGTCCCCGTACCAAACCTGATGATATGCTGGCCAAACTCGTGGGAACGTTGAAGGCAGCTGGTTCAAAGGGTTTGAGTGTCACCGAGTTGGCGGAACAGAGTGGTTTCAATTATCAGACCGTTAATAACTTCCGAAATAAAAA
>JBAXLL010000384.1:0-1813 GCA_037134835.1 Verrucomicrobiota bacterium | reverse complement strand
TGTCTCGGCAGCGAGCGCAACGGTAATGGCCGCCAGCGCGGCGAGGGGGAGGCGGCGGAGGCTCATGGCTTTTTCGCAGCGGCGGGTGCAACGGTGAACTCAGCGGTAGATTCGTGGAGATTGATCATCCATTCGTTCATGGCCTGGTCCATCTCGGGCGTGGCGCCAATAAAATCCATGAAATACATCGGCTCGGCGCGGCTCCGCATGCGGATGGAGAGACGGTAGCGACCAGGCTCCTGCAGAGCGGACGCCGGGATGATATATGCAGCGTCGCGCTGCGACAGCGGCGGGAGACTGCGGCCCTCCATGCGGACGAACGGCGGGTGGTTGAGCACGCTCGTCGGCACTCCGGCAGGGCGGATGAAGGGGAGCTGGTCGGCGTCAAGGTTGATCGGGAGGTACATCTCGCGGTCTGTGCCTTTCACGTTGGTCGTGAGAAATTTGGTCTGCAGATTGAAGAGCTGGGAGTCGGCGGGAAGCTTGCCGGAGCGCACGTCGCGCGAATGGAGGTCAGCCATGTCACCCGCGCTGTCCACATAGCCAGACTCCCAGACATTGCGGCCCGACGGGTCGAAAAGCGCGATGTTCAGCCAGATCTCGGGTTGCGCACCGAGGGAGCCGGAGGGAAGGTTGTGGCCGGAGTTCGTATTATGCAGCGTGTAGGTGACAGCCAAAGCCCGGCCCGCGATGGGATCCGCCTTGAAAAACGGCCCATCAAGGTGCGCGCCATTCTGCATGACGGCCTCACGCAGGCGGCGCTTGTCCTCAAGCATTTTCAAGTTCTCCTCCACAATATCGCGTGCGTCAGAGCGGTCTTCCGGCACCGCCCATTCCTCGGGGAACTTGTAGGCGGAAGGGTTTTGCGCCACGGTCTTCTCGAAGTCGGGCTTGCCCCAGCCAGCGCGATAGTCGAATTTGAGCCAGGTCTGAATCGCAAATTTCTTCGCCTGCGGATTGTGCGGAAAGATGCCGGGATGGACAATGGGGTAGCCGGGGCCATAGAAGGCATGGTTGTGATGCTCGCGGCCAGGATTGACGGGTGTGCCGCCCACAATGGCGGCGGCGGCCGTCGTATAGCCCTCGGCCCGGCCGGGGGTTTTGCCCATGTGACACTCCTGGCAGGTGGTTCCAGAAGCGGCGGCGGGCGAGGCGCGGTATTGATCCCATACGACCTCCAGCTTGATCCCGGGATGCACCGCGACCTGATGACAGGAGACGCAAAACTCCGATGTCTTGATCGTGGAAAATTGGATTGCCGCATTGTGTATGACCTGGCCGGGGCCGGTGTCGGCGTCAGATAATTTCACATGAAACGCATCTTTCTGCCCGACTACCATGGCCACACCGTCGCCACTGAAGCCGCCGAGCACGGGCTTGGTCAGGTCGCCCTGCTCGATCCGGCGTTCCCCGTTAACTTTGGTGTATTGCTCGCCCACGCGGTGACAGGTCACACAAGTGATGCCCTCCCGCGAAACTTCGGTGCGCTGCCAGAGAGGCATATCGCGTGACTCACCCATCGTGGTGCTGACGGCCGCGTGACACCGCATGCAAAAATAGCCGATCGTGCCCTGGGCGAGGTCGTTGATTTTTTGCTCGAACTTGTGAAACACCGGCGAAACCGAGGCGTAGGCATGATTGGAAGAGCGCCACTCATCGTAAATCTGCTTGTGGCAGACCGAGCATTCGGAAGCGCTGGGGAAATTACCCTTGGCAAAGGCCTGCGCGTGCGGATCCACCGGATTGACCGGCTGGGCTTTGGGCGGAGGCAGCGGCTTGGAGACCGGACGCGCGGGCGCGGGCGTCGCGGGTC
>JBAXLL010000383.1:0-1833 GCA_037134835.1 Verrucomicrobiota bacterium | reverse complement strand
GCTCAAGCCCACATGCTCAATCCCTGCATCCCCCCTGCATGGGCCTTGCACGCCGATCGCAGGCTCGACGCTTGATCCACGGCGTAAAAGCAAAGCCGTCGCGTTTTGGACTTTTACTCGCCCGGACCACTTTTACTGAATACTTGTGCTCTTTTGAGGGCCGACTTTTCGATGGGCTAGGCACTTACGCGATTTCATCTCCGCGCGAAAGAGCACAAAAAAGAGCACAAGTATTCAGTAAAGGTGCCTTTTTGGCCTGCCATTCTACGACGTATTTTGCTCACGTAAGTCGCTGGCGGTCGGGCTTATTCGGGGTAATTCGGGGTTTTTCGGCCCTTTCTGAAAGAGCACAAGTATTGAGCGAAGCTACAAAACGGCTTCCGAAAGTGGTGCCCGGGCGCGGACTCGAACCGCGATGCTTTTGGCACAGGCTTCTGAGACCTGCGTGTCTACCAATTCCACCACCCGGGCAAAAACGGGAATGCTACGGCACACGCCGGCCACCGGCTTGGCAAGCCCTGAATTGGCCTTGGCCCGCCGACCCCGTCGCGCCACGCTCCACCGCATGACATGGAGCGGAGTGCTGCTGGCCGCCGGAGCGTCGTGCCGGATGGGCCGCGACAAGGCCCTGCTGCCCGCGTCCGTTGGCCAGCCGTTGTGGCAGCGACAGCTCGATGTGCTCGCGAGGGCCGGCGCGGGCGAGCTGCTCGTGTCGGCGCGGCCCGAACAAACCTGGGTGCCGCCGGGCGTCACGCGCGTGACCGATGCCGTGCCGGGCGCCGGGCCGTTGGCAGGACTGGTGGCCGCGCTGGCGTGCTGCCGCGGGACGCATCTGCTCGTGCTCGCAGTCGATCTGCCTGCGCTGCCGGCGGAGTGGTTTTGGGAATTGCAGCGGGCATGCACGCCGGCCTGCGGCGCGGCGGGGGTGCAAACAACGGGATCAGACGGCGAAGCCTTTGAGCCGCTCGCGGCGATTTATCCGCGCGAGCTGGCGGCATGGGCAGAGGCGGCGCTGGCACGACGTGAGCTGGCCTTGCAGCCGCTGCTGCAGCGCGCCGTGACGGCCGGCCTGATGCAGGCCGTACCCATCACCACAGAGCGCACCGCTTGGTTTGAAAATTGGAACCACCCAGAAGACACCGCCTGAGCGTCCGAGGGCGAAAGGAGCCCGGCCTTTCCGCGCTCGCTTCAGGCAAAAAATCCGGCACTTTGGCCGTGTCCGCTGTCTCCATAATGTCCCGAACGATGCCTGCCCGCCGCTCCCGTCTCGCCACCACGCTCACGTCCGCCGCCCTCGCCCTCCTCGTGTTTTTCACGCCGGGTGCGGCACGCGCAGCGTTTTTCGGCACCAGCGAACAACATGTGAAAGCGTCGCTCGTCGCCGCCGAAACGTCGGTGCAGCCGGGCCGCGCCTTCACCGTCGCTTTGCGGCTGGAGCACGCGGCAGGCTGGCACACCTACTGGATTTATGCGGGCACCGGCTATGCGACCACCCTCAAGTGGGACTTGCCGCCCGGTTGGACGGCCAGTGCGATCCAGTGGCCGACTCCGGGCAAGATCATCGACACGCATGGCGTCATTACCGGCAACGGTTATACCGGCATACTTTATCTGCCGGTTACGCTCACCCCACCCGCCAACCTCAAGCTTGGCGAAACTATCACGCTGAAGGCCAAGGCCGAATGGCTCATGTGCAATACGGAGTGCGTGCCCGGCGATGCCACACTCTCACTCATCCTGCCGGTCAGCGCCACCGCGCCGGAGCTGGCTCCCGACAGCATGGCGGTGGCCGCCGCCAGCTCGAAGATCTGCTGCTCCAGCTCGGGGTCGCGG
>JBAXLL010000382.1:0-1835 GCA_037134835.1 Verrucomicrobiota bacterium | reverse complement strand
GGTGGCACAATTGCTACCGCCGGGGACGGCCGGTCTGGTCCTGCTGCATGTGGGCGGTCTGGTTCTCGCGGGGCGGGCGCTGCGTCGGCTGCGCTGGCTGGCACGCGGCGGCGGGCCGCAGAAAAATCCGCTGCCGGCCGTGATGTTTTTCCCGCCGGGGGCGCTGCGACTGCGGGCGCTGCTCGGCGCCGAGTGGTTTCCGCCATCGCATCCCGCGGCTGTGGCGCTCGCCTTCCTGCCGACTGCCGCGCGCGATGCGCTGATCTTCAACGTTCTCGCCGATCTGCGCTGGCCGTTCACGCCGGCGGGCGAGCGGCCGCTGGCAGACGAAGTGCTGTCCTGGTTCCGCCACGAGCTCGGCGGCGAGCTGGAGCACCTGCTGCACCGGGAGAAAATGGACCCGGCCGCGCTCTTCGCCCCACCCGTACCTGACGGGGCGGCCAGCCGCGCCTATTGTCCGCGCTGCCGCGCACAGTTCGTCGCCGAGGGCGGGCGCTGTCCGCACGGCGTGACATTGCGGCCCTTGAAATGAATCCGGCGGCCTGAGAGTATCCGGCATATGACGGATTTTTCTATTGTGGACGGCGCCGAACTGCTGCTCGGTCTGGCCGGCCTCGGATTGCTTTGGTGGTTCACACTTCGGCCCGCCGCCCGCGGGCAGGGGGCTCCGTCGCGGCTCGCGTTCTGGGAAGTCAGCTCGGTGTATATTGCCCTCATCATCTGGGGGGTGTTCGCCACCGGTGTGATCGCGCAACTGACCGCGGAGCAGCTGGCGGTCACGCTGGGATGGAAAGAAGACGCCTATTTTGTGTTCGTGGCCCCCGCCATGCCGGTGGGCATGGTGCTCGCTTGCGCGGCCTTTCACTGGCGAGCCCGGGAGCGGGGCGGTCCGGCGCTGTTCGGTGCGGATTTTTTCCGGGCGGGGCTGGCGGCCTTTCTCCTGGCGCTGCCGCTCGTGGCGGCCGTCGCGTCGGGCTGGGAAGACATACTGACGCTGGCGGGGCTGCCGGGGGAACTGCAGGATACGGTGGAAATGTTTTTGCGCATGAAATCGCCGGTCATGCAGTTGGCGCTGGGGTTTTATGCGATCATGCTCGCGCCCTTCGCGGAGGAATGGGTGTTTCGCGGGGTACTGTTCCGCTATGCGCGCGGCCGGCTGCCGCGCTGGGGTGCGCTGGTGCTGCCGGCGGCGGTCTGGGCCGCCCTGCACGGACTGACCGCGTTTGCGCCGCTGCTGGCGCTCGGCGTGGTGCTAGAGCTGGCCTATGAGCGCACGGGCAATCTCGCGGTGCCGATGCTGGCGCACGCACTGTTTAACCTTAACACCGTCGTCGTGCTCCTGCTGCATCCGCCCGCCTGACTGCCATGCATCCATTTACCCAACGTCGTTCCGCTGCGGTTGCCGCCCTGGGCGAGCAGCGGCTGATCGCGGCCATCCAGGGGTGGTTGGGGACGGCATCGCCGGGCCCGCCATTCGGTATCGGTGACGACTGCGCACTGCTCCCGGCGGCCCGGGGCGTGCAACTGCTCACCGTGGATCCGGTGATCTATGGTGAACATTTCAACGACCAGGTGCCGCCGCAGGCCGTGGGCGGAAAACTGCTCAAACGCAATCTGAGTGACATCGCCGCGATGGGCGGCAGGCCGCGGGCGGCCGTGGTCGCGCTCGCGCTCGATCCGCGGGTGAAAGTGGCCTGGCTGGAAGCGTTCTACCGGGGACTGGCGGCAGCGAGCCGGCGTCATGGCGTGCCGATCGTGGGGGGCGACGTGGCGCGGCACGATCGCGGCTTGGTGGCGACGCTTACCCTGCTCGGCACGGCGGCGACGGGCCGGAC
>JBAXLL010000381.1:0-1840 GCA_037134835.1 Verrucomicrobiota bacterium | reverse complement strand
GTGGACGAATGGCGCGAGCGCGACGCGGCCGACGAGGCGTGGGTGCGCGCGGTGTTTGCCGAGGCGCGCACGACCAACGCGCTGGGCGTGGCGCTGTTCATCCAAGCCGACCCGTTTGTCGCCGACGCGGGACAGGCAGGCTACAAGGCGGGCTTTGAGCGGTTCCTGAAAGCAACCGAGGAAGAGGCGCGGGCCTTCAAGAAACCGGTGCTGTTCGCGCACGCCGACGAGCACCGCTTCCGGCTCGACTACGGGATGAAGTTCGAGGCCAGCGCGGAGCCGGTGGCAAACGTCACGCGACTGGAGACCTTTGGCGACGAGAACATCCACGGCTCGCTCGTGGTGGTGGATCCGGCGTCGGCGCAAGTGTTCCTGCCCGCGCCTCTGCTGGTGCCGGGCAACGGGCTGCCCAAGCTCCTCCCCGCCGCGCCCGGGCCGGCACGAGGCCGAGGCCGGAGCACCGGCGCCGGGCCGTGATTCCGCCACGACACGTGGTCCGGGCCTGACCAGCGATGGGATACGGTCCGTGGTGCGTGAAAGCGGGACCCGGCGCTTTTTTAAGTTCGCCGCACACGGAAAAAACCTCCACATCCTTCCGTCATGAGCAATGAGTCCGACCCGTCCCCGCTGCGCCTGAAGCCGCGCCTCCGGCCCGACTCCACGCCTGCATCCCGCACACCGCCGACCGCACCCGCCACGCCGAACTCCAGCGAAACAACGGCACCTGTCCCGCCGGCCGCCGCCGCTACACTGCCGCCAGCGTCTGGCGAAACGTCTCACCCGACCGCACCGGCCGATGCCACGGCCAAAATACGGCTCAAGCCCAAGCTCGTCACCGAAGGACCCGTCGCGCAGGCCCCGCCAGCCGCCACACCTGCGGCCGACCTGCAGACGGCCGCGCCGGGCGGGTTCAAACTCAAGCCAAAGTCAGCCGGAGCTGCACCGGCCGATACACCACCCATCGCAATCTCCGCCGCATCCGGCGGCAGCACCACCGTCACACCACCCTTGTCCTTTGCGGCAGCGGCCGCCACCGCGACGGGCAGTGCTCCAGCCGGAGAGACAGCAGCCACTCCGTCCGCCGCCGTGACTGCGCCACCCGCGTTTAAGCTGAAGCCTAAAATCGCGGTCCCTTCGTCTGGAACGGGCAGCTCTGCGCCCATGGCCACCACCCTGCCGCCGGCTTCAGGCATGACCCAGCCGCCGACCTTCAAGCTAAAGCCACCGGCTGCCGCCGGCACATCGGTCCCAACGGTGCCTCCGCTTGGTGCCGCTCCCATCTCGGCCACATCCGTGCCACCGCCGGTTGCCGCCACCGGAAAACCTCCCGTGCCACCGCCGGGCGCGCCCACCGCGCCCCCAACGGCCAAGCCTCCAGCAAGTGCGCCACCGCCAGCGCTGGCCAAACCACATCTCGCCGCCGCGTCCAACTCACCCGAAGCGGCCCTCCAGCCCAAGACACCCGCCGCCGAAAAGGCCATCGCTGAAAAGGCCAAGGCCAAATCACGCCGCAAGCGCATCCTCCTCCTCGCCACAGTCGCCGTGATCGTGCTCGGTGGCCGTTTCGCCGTCTGGAAAATTTATCTCGAGCCGCCGCCTCCGCCTCGGCCATTTTTTCAGTCAGCTCTTTTGTATTCCCGCGGATCAAAGAGATCTCTTCGAACACCTTCTTCTGGCTCAATGCATCATTTCCGGCGCCTCTTTTCTCAGTCGCCCCTTCGCTTCCATGCTCTTAGCCGCCCAACGATTCGAGCTGAATTATCTGGGGAATGCCCTTTCCTTTGTTTTTTCTTTGGCCTTCGCCTGGTGGGGACTGCATCTGGGCTGGGGCCTCTGGAGC
>JBAXLL010000380.1:0-1843 GCA_037134835.1 Verrucomicrobiota bacterium | reverse complement strand
GTGCGGATCGCCGGACATGACATCACCGCCGATCCCGTGGCCGCGAAACGTGCACTGGCCTTTTTTCCCGACGAGCCGCGGCTCTTCGACTATCTCACCGTGCGGCAGCATCTGAACTTTGTCGCGCGCATCTACGGCGTGGCGGATCACGAGATGCTCGCCCAACCGTTGCTCGAAGAACTCCAGCTGGCGGACAAGGCGGACGAGCTGCCCGGTGCGCTCTCCCGGGGCATGAAGCAGAAGCTTGTCATTGCCTGCGGCCTGTTGCATGCGCCCAAGGTGATGTTCTTTGACGAACCCCTCACCGGACTCGATCCGCTGGGTATCCGCCGGATGAAGGACTCCATTATGAAACGTGCCCGTGACGGCGCAGCCATCGTGCTCAGTTCGCACCTGCTCCACCTGCTGGAGGAAGTCTGCTCGCACGTGCTCATTCTGAAAAAGGGCGAAAAAATCGCGGACGGTACGCTCGCGGAAGTGTCCGCACAGTTCAGCAACGGCGAGGCCGGGGTGGGGCTGGAGGAGATTTTTATGCGTGCAACGGGCGGAACGGAGGGCTGACGGCACGGCGACCACGTCAGATTTTCCATTGGTTATGGCCGATCGCTCATGGGAAATTTCAAACCGCCCCCAGTAAAACATCACATCCCGCCGTCGGCCTCGTTGCCATGCCCAATCACTGATAACCCATAGGAAATCTGCCCGTGCTCTCCTCCCTCCTCTACTTGCAGCTCACGTCGCTGAAGAACCTGCTGCTCTCCCGGCTGCGGCGGCTGCGGCAGCCGAAATATTTTTTCTTCGCGATCGTGGGGGCGGCCTACTTTTGGTTCTTTTTTGTGCGCCACGTGGGCAAGATGCCGCCACTGCCGTTTTCGCGTGGTGCCGGCCAGGCCTTCGCCGACGCGGGCGGCGGCTCGCCGGTGCTGATGGCGGTTGGATCGCTGGCGTTGTTTGCCTTGGCCTCGCTGTCATGGCTGCTACCCACGGAAAAACCGGGCCTCGGATTTACCGAGGCCGAGGCGGCGTTTCTGTTTCCGGCGCCGCTCAGCCGGCGGACGCTCATCCATTTCAAGCTGTTCGGCTCGCAGTTCAGGATTTTGTTCACGGCGCTGATTTTCACTTTCATCTCGAACCGTTGGGGCAGCCTCGGAGGCAGTGCGCTGAGTCACACCATCGGCTGGTGGATCATCTTGTCGGTGCTGAGTTTGAATTCAGCGGGCGCGGTGCTCACCCTGACCAGGCTGATTGAAGGCGGCGTCACTGCGACTCGCCGGCGCTTCGTGATCATGGGCGGCCTGATCCTGATCTTCGCGATGACGCTGGTCTGGGTCTGGCGCGATCTCCATGCGCCGACCGAAACCGATGTCGGCGGTGTGGTTCCCCTGCAACATTATGTGCTGACGATTCTGCGCGGTGGCGCACTAGGCTGGCTGCTGTGGCCATTTCGCCTGGTGGTGGCGCCATTCCTCGCTTCCGACGCCGGCGCATTTTTTATGGCCATGGGTCCGGCACTGTTGATCTTGGGAGTGCTGTATTTTTGGGTTATGCGGATGAACGTAGCCTTCGAGGAAGGCTCGCTGGCCTCGGCCGAGAAACGTGGCGCGATGCTCACAGCCATCCGCGAGGGCAAACGCATCACCATCCGTCCGCAGACGAAGGCCCGCCGCGCGCCGTTCCGTCTCGCCGGCATCGGCCGGCCCGAATTGGCATTTTTGTGGAAAAATCTGATTTCACTGCCGCCATGGGTGGGGGTGAGGGCCTTTCGGCTAGGTGCAGTGGTGATCGTCGTGGCCGGTCTGTGGGCAGGCAAGGTTCCTGAGTGGCACTCCGCACTACAGGTGGC
>JBAXLL010000379.1:0-1860 GCA_037134835.1 Verrucomicrobiota bacterium | reverse complement strand
GGATCAATCGTTCTCGATCTCTCAGCCCCGCGCCTTTCCCGGCGCGGGGCTTTTCATTTCCTTTCGCAAGCTTCGCGTTTCCAGCATCCCTTCGCGCCACATTTCTCGCTCAGATCTGCCATTGCCGCTTAGCAGGCAACCCTCACTTTGGTGCCCCTACATGACCCAGTTCGCCACCATCCTCACCCATCCCGGCAGTGCCCATAAGGACGAGTTGCTTGCTTGCAGTGTCCTGCTCGCGTTGCACCCCGTGCCGATTGTCCGCCGCGAGCCAACGCCCGCCGACCTTGCCGATCCCGACACCGCCGTCGTGGACGTGGGTGGCCGGCACGAGCTGGCCCTCGGCAACTTTGACCATCACCAGCTGCCCAAGGACGCCCCGCCCACCTGTTCGCTCTCACTCGTGCTTCAACACCTTGGCCTCTATGATGATGCCCGGCAGTTTTGCGACTGGCTCGAACCCGCCGAATGGTTCGACTGCCGCGGCCCGCTCGCCACCGCCCGCTGGCTCGGTGTGTCTCCGGCTGCGCTCGGCCGGCTCACCTCGACGGTGGATGTCACCCTCCTGCGGCGCTTCGCCCTCGTTGCCCGGCTTGAGCCCGGCCAGTCTCTCTGGGAGATGATGCGCATGATCGGCGAGGACCTGCTCGACTATGTGCGGACGTTGCGCGCCCGCCTTGATTTTATCGGGCAACACGCAGAAATCTGGACGCTCGACCTCGCCGGTGCGCCGGCAAAAGTCCTGTTTCTTCCCCGCACCGACCCGCTGCCCGATGATCCCTCCATGGGCATCGAGCGCTATATCGAGCAACGGGGTCTCGCCGCCGAGGTGGTGGGCACGGTGAGCCCTGACCGGCGCAGCGCCGGCTATGGGCTCTCCCGCTACCGGGACAATGCCCGCCTCGACTTCACCCGCATCGCTGACTGCCCCGAGGTTCATTTTGCCCACGCTCGCGGCTTCGTGGCCAAAACCACTGCCAGCGACCCCGCCCGGCTCAAAGCTCTACTCGCGCTCGCCGGTGTGGCCGTGTCGTCCGCCCCCGCCAACATCGCGCCCGCCGCGTGAGTTTCTCCAGCCGCCATGCCTGACAGCTCCATGTTCGCCTTGGCGGCCCTTGAACCCACCACTCTAGCGCAGCAATTCACGGACTGGGGCTTCAAGCCCAGCCATGCTACGCGCATCCTTCGGGCATTTTACGCCGGCGACGACCTCGGGACGGCGCCCTTGCGCGGGTTGCCGCAGGGGCTCATCGAGAAGCTGCGGGCTGAGTTTTCGGCTGGCACGACCACGCTGGCGGCTCGGCAGGTGGCCGAGGATGGCACGACGAAGCTCCTGCTCCGTCTTGGCGATGGACGAACGGTGGAATCGGTGCTCATGCCGGACTTCCGCGCGGACCGCGCCGCCGGCTGCCTTTCGTCACAGATCGGCTGCGCGATGGGCTGCGATTTTTGCGCCACGACCAAAACCGGCTTTGAACGCAATCTCACTGCGGGCGAAATCGTGGAGCAGTTTCTGGCCCTCCGTCGTGAAGCACACGCCGCCGGGCGGAAGCTCCAGACGGTCGTCTTCATGGGCATGGGCGAGCCGTTGCTCAACCTCACCGCCGTGCTCGAGGCCGTGCGCCGGCTCGCGGACAACTCCCTGGGCGCGCTCGGCTGGCGGCAGATCACCGTTTCCACCGTGGGCATCGTACCGGGCATGGACGCGCTCACCGCCACCGGCATGAACCTGCACCTTGCCGTCTCGCTACATGCACCCGACGACGCGACCCGCGCGAGCCTGCTGCCGATGGGAAAACGCTTCCCGATTGCCGACATCCTTGCCGCAGCCGACCGGTTCCAGGCGCGGCGCGGCCGGCC
>JBAXLL010000378.1:0-1863 GCA_037134835.1 Verrucomicrobiota bacterium | reverse complement strand
CTGCGCTGGCGAGACGTCCGCGTCAATGAAGTGTCCGGCCCGGTCGCGCTTGGAGGCGAGGTAGCGCACATTCTGGTCGGTGGTGCGGCCAAGGATGCGCCGGTCGGAGACGACCTCGAGCCCGGCGGTCTCCAGCGCGGCCATCTTGAGGGGGTTGTTGGTCATCACATGGACGCGGGAAACGCCGATCTTCAGCAACATTTCGGCTGCGAAATCAAAGCCCCGCTGGTCATGGTCAAAGCCCAGCACCTCGTCGGCGTCATAGGTGTCGAAGCCCTGGGCCTGCAGCTTGTAGGCGCGCATCTTGTTGGACAGGCCGTTGCCCCGGCCTTCCTGATCGAGATAGAGCAGCACCCCGCCGCCATTCTCGGCCATGAAGCGGGTGGTGTGGCGCAGCTGGTCGCCGCAATCGCATTTCAGGCTGCCGAAGAGGTCGCCCGTGAGACAAGCCGAATGCAGGCGAACGGCGACGGGTTGCGCGAGGAGCGGCGCGAGCAGGACGGAGGGCGCAAGGTTCATGTGCTGTTGAATCAACGCAGTTTCAGCGTGCCGAGACCGGCGAGGGCGCAGATGAGAGATACGATCCAAAAGCGGAGCACCACCTTCGTCTCCGGCCAACCCCGTTTTTGAAAATGATGGTGCAACGGTGCCATGAGAAACACGCGGCGGCCCACGCCGCAACGGCGTTTTGTCCACTTGAACCAGCCCACCTGGACAATAACCGAGAGCGCTTCGACGACGAACACCCCGCCCACCACAATGAGTGTGAGGGGCTGATGGATCATGAACGCCATCACGCCGATCAGCCCGCCGAGCGCGAGCGAGCCCGTATCGCCCATAAATACCTCCGCCGGGTGCGCATTGAACCAGAGAAACGCGAGGCAGCCGCCAACAAGTGAACCGCAGACGACCGCCAGCTCGCCTGTGCCGGGCACATGCGATATGCCGAGATAATCCGTGGCGACGACGTTGTCCGCCAGATAGGCCATGATGCCGAACACGAGCACCACTGTGAGGGTGCAGCCGCCCGCCAACCCATCGAGTCCGTCGGTCAGGTTGATGGCGTTGCTGAAACCGACGATCCAAAAATATACCAGACCCAGCAGCAGCCACCCGGGCATCCGTCCAATGACGGCGGTCTTGTAAAATGGCACCCAGAGCTCGCGGATTTTTTGCGCGCTGAGCGGATGCCAGAGCAGCACCCCGAGCGCCAGCAACGCGGCAAACGACTGCCACGCGATTTTTTCCCATGAGGAAATGCCGTCGCGGTTTTGGCGGACGACCTTGAGGTAGTCGTCGCGCCAGCCCGCATAGGTCAGCACGCCATAAACCGCGAGGCTGACGAGCATCCAGATGTTGGGCTCGGCCCAGAGGATCGTGCTAAGAAAGACGGAAAAAAAGATGATCAGGCCGCCCATCGGCGGTGTGTTCTTCTTGTCAAAGCGTGTGGCGAGGTCGCCCGTGCGGTCATCGTGGTAGGTTTGGCCGAGCTTGAGGGCGCGAAAACGGCGGATGAGCCACGGGCCGATGACAAAGCCGATCAGTGCCGCCGTGACCGCCGCCATCATCGTCCGCACCGTGAGGTAACGCAGCAGTCGCAGCGGACTTTCGTGCTTCGGATCGAGAAACTGGGACAGGAGGCTAAGCATGGAAAAACGTCCTCAGTGGGCCGCAGCCGCCGCCAGCCCGGCTGGCACAGACTGTGGGTCGAGGAGCGATTCGAGGCGGTGCCGCCGGCTGCCTTTCAGAAAAATCGCGCCGCGCCAGCCGGCGAAACATTCGGCGGCGGCCCCCACCGAGGCGACGGCTGAAACCTGGTCCAACCCCGCGCCTTGGTCGGCCACCCCTGCGCAAACCTCGGCG
>JBAXLL010000377.1:0-1872 GCA_037134835.1 Verrucomicrobiota bacterium | reverse complement strand
GGCGGATTAGCGGCGGCCGGTGCGACGGCGGCCGGCGGCGGTGCGATGCGCCCGTCGTTTACCTTGAGTTGCTCGTTGTAAAACCCATGCACCGCCATCAGCACGAAAACGGGTACCGCGATGGCGAACATCTTCACCCAATACTGGACCGCCTGCACCAGCGTGATGCCCTTCATGCCGCCCAGCGCGACGTTGAGCGTGATCACGCCGCCCACCAGCAGCACGCCCGCCCAGTAGGGGATGCCGGGGAAAATGTAGGCCAGCGTCGTGCCGGCTCCCTTCATCTGCGGCATCGTGTAGAAAAACCCGATGAACAGCACGAAGCACACGGCGATTTTCCGGAACAGCGGCGAGTCGTACCGGCCTTCCGCAAAGTCCGGGATCGTATAGGCGCCAAACCGGCGGAGCGGCCCCGCGATGAACAGCAGCAAAAATAGGTAGCCGCAGGCGTAGCACACCGGGTACCACAGCGCGTCGTAGCCCGACGACATCACCATGCCCGCTACGCCCATGAACGACGCCGCCGAGAGGTATTCGCCGGAGATCGCCGAGGCGTTCCACCCAACCGACACCGACCGGCCCGCCACAAAGAAGTCGCTCGCTGTCTTGGACTGCTTCGCCGCGCGAAACCCCATCCAGATCGTCACGGCCACCGTGATGAACGAGAAGCTGAAAATCCAGCCATCGACTCCTTCAAGAAAAGCGAGCGGGAGCAGGGGAAAGGGGTGGAGGGGCATGGTGCGTCAGGATTTGTCGAGGTTGCCGGTTTGGACGGATTTCACCTCGTCGGATTCCAGCGCGATGGAGCGACGGATGAAAACCGCCGAGATGATCCACACGAAGGGAAAAAACAGTACGCCGAGGATGAGCCACGTGAGCGTGAAGCCCGCCACGCGTGTCGCCATCAGCTCGGGGGCGAAATAATTCAGCAGCGGCAGCCCGAGTAGCACGACGAGAAAGGTCGCCGCGCAGGTAGCGGAGAGGCAGAGCTGGCGGCGCATGAGGGTGTGCAGGAAACTCTCGCTGTGAATCTTATCAGGGACGGGATCGGACGGGGTGGGCATGATGTGTTTGAAAAAGGCAGGGGCTCCGGCGTGATGCAACCTGCTTTTTGGGCTCGATTTTCCTTGGTGGCGGATCCCCGCCGGGCCATGGGGGAGGGGGCGCCAAAATTTCTTGGAACTTTTTTCCTGTTGCCGTTTCGCAGCCTCAATCTCATTCGTTTTGTTCCCAATGATCGAAGTCAAAAACCTGGTTAAGGATTACGGCTCCAAGCGCGCGGTGGATGGCGTGAGCTTTGTCGTCCGGCGCGGCGACATCCTCGGCTTTCTCGGCCCCAACGGGGCCGGCAAGTCCACCACAATGAAGATGATCACGGGTTTCCTCCGGCCGGACGGCGGGACCGCCACCGTGGATGGCGTGGATGTGACCTCCGATCCCGTCGCCGTGAAGCGCAAACTGGGCTACCTGCCCGAGAGCGCGCCTGCCTATGGCGAGATGACGGTGGGTGAATTTCTTGGTTTCATCGCCGAGGTGCGCGGTTTCCGCACTGCGGAGGCCAAACTCGCCCAGGTGGACCGCGCCCTCGCGCTCACCCAACTCGGGCCGGTCCGCCACCAGACCATCGAGACGCTTTCCAAGGGCTTCAAGCAGCGCGTCGGCCTTGCGCAGGCGCTACTCCATGACCCGCCGGCGCTGATCCTCGACGAGCCGACGGATGGTCTCGACCCCAACCAGAAAAACGAGGTGCGCGAGCTCATCCGGCGGATGGCCGCCGAGAAGGCCGTCATCCTCTCGACCCACATTCTGGAGGAGGTTGAGGCGGTCTGCACGCGGGTCATCATCATCACCCAGGGCAAGGTGGTGGTGGAC
>JBAXLL010000376.1:0-1873 GCA_037134835.1 Verrucomicrobiota bacterium | reverse complement strand
TGGTCAGGCTTTCCTTCAGGATATCCGCTGCCGTGGGGTGGCCGCGCGCGGCGACCATCCCACCCGCCAACGCGCCGAGCGCCAGACAGCAGGTGAGAAACGAGAGGCCGACGCCGAGGCTGAAACGGCCCTGGCGCATGAGCTGGCGAAATTCCCGGTGTTTCAGTTCCGACCGCACCGCGAAATAATGCCGGACGGCCTCGCCCGCGCCGGGCCCGCGATCCGCCGGCGGCACCACCGCCAGATGAATGAGCAATTCCAGTTCACGTTGCGTTGCATGCTCGCGGGCCCACGAGACGATGAACTCCTCCGCGTCGGCGTCGAGATCACGTTCATGAAACGGCGAAGGATCCATCGAGTTGAAAAGCTGCGCGAGTTCGCGCAGCCGGACCTCGATGCGGGCGGGAGTTTCAACCATGCACCGAGCCTGCTGCGCCGCGCACCACCGGCCAAGCCCAGATTTTGGGACGGAACGCGGGCTGGAAACGCAGAGGTTGTTTCCAATCGGGCCTTTTTCCGCTGGAAAAATCCGGGTTCTGGTTAATGTGAGGGCGGAACAAGGAACTGTTCTCCGTGTTTCCATTCTCCCTTTTGCCAGATCTCGCCCATTTTTTCTCCCATGAACCTGACGCTTTTCCTGATCCTTGTCGCCATTCCCATCTTGCTCGGCTTCTACGCGCAGATGCGGGTCACGGGCGCCTACCAGAAAAACCTGCAGGTGCTGTCACGCCGTGGCCTTACCGGGCGTGAGGCAGCTGCGGCGGTCATGCGTTCTGCCGGCATCACAGATGTCGAGATTCTGGAAGTGCCAGGCACTTTGAGCGACCATTACAACCCCGGCACGAAACAGCTGGCGCTATCCGAGCAAAACTATCGGGGCAGCAGCCTTGCGGCCGTCGGTGTTGCAGCGCACGAGGCGGGACACGCCATCCAACATCAGGACGGCTACGCCATGATGGAGATTCGTCAGGCATTGGTGCCGATGGTGCAGATCGCCTCGCCCATCGCCTACATGGTGATGAGTTTTGGTTTCTACCTGGCCGGCGGCATGGGCGGGCTGCTGCTGAAACTAGGGATCGGTGCGCTGCTGGTGATGGTGCTCTTTCAGCTTATCACGCTGCCGGTGGAATTCGATGCGACGCGCCGGGCCAAGGCGCAGTTGGTGCGGCTCGGGATCGTGGAACCGGACGAAATGCCAGGAGTGAACGAGACGCTTGATGCCGCCGCGCTGACGTATGTGGCGGCGTTTGTCCAATCCTTGGGACAACTGCTGCATTTGCTGCTGATTTTCAGTGGCGGACGGCGTAACGATGACTGAGCCCATGGCGCATCGGCGTTACCTCCTTCCACCTTTCGGTCAGCGTTCCAGCTTGGCGCGATGAGCACCTCCTTCGGGATGCTTTTCATGTTTGGCAAGAGTTGCAGCCACGGCTAGCAAGATCGTGCGATGCCGTCCGCAGACACCAATCTCTATCTTGTAGGCTTCATGGGCACGGGCAAAACCACCGTGGGCCGGACGGTTGCGCTCCGGCTGGGTTTCTCGTTTCTCGACAGCGACCATGAAATTGAGCGGCAGCAGAAACGGACGGTCGTCCAGATTTTTGCGGAGCAGGGCGAGCCGGCGTTTCGGATCATGGAGCACGCCTTCATCACGGACGGCCATCCGGCGACACGGCAGGTTGTCTCCTGTGGCGGTGGTCTGGTGGTGCAGCCGGGAATGCTGGCGCTCCTGAAAACCAAGGGCGTGATTGTTTGCCTGCACGCCTCACTTGAGACGATTTTGCGCCGCACCCAAGGTAGCCGTCATCGTCCGCTCCTCGACACCGCCGATCCGGTGGAGCGCATCCGCACCCTTTATGCCCAGCGCGAGCCC
>JBAXLL010000375.1:0-1876 GCA_037134835.1 Verrucomicrobiota bacterium | reverse complement strand
CACCGGTGGTCGTTGCATCACCGAGGATCTCGGCATCAAGCTCGAGAACATCACGATCAGCGATCTTGGCCGGGCCAAGCGCATCACGGTGGACAAGGAAAACACCACCATCATCGAGGGCGCGGGCAAGTCGTCCGACATCCAGGGCCGCGTGAAGCAGATCCGCCGCCAGATCGAGGAGACCACCAGCGACTACGACAAGGAGAAGCTCCAGGAGCGCCTCGCCAAGCTCGCCGGCGGCGTCGCCGTCATCAACGTCGGTGCCGCCACCGAGTCGGAGATGAAGGAAAAGAAAATGCGCGTCGAGGACGCCCTCCACGCGACCCGCGCGGCCGTCGAGGAAGGCATCGTCTCCGGCGGCGGCGTGGCGCTCCTGCGCACCGGCAAGGCCATTGACACGCTGACCGCGACGCTGGAAGGCGACGAGAAGCTCGGCGCCAACATCGTGCGCCGTGCCATCGAGAGCCCGCTGAAGCAGCTCTGCTTCAACGCGGGAGTCGAGGGGGCCGTGATTGTCCAGCAGGTGCTGACAAGCAAGGGCAATCAAGGCTACAACGTCGCCACGGGCGAGTTCGAGGACCTCGTGAAGGCCGGCGTGGTGGACCCGACGAAGGTCTCCCGCATCGCGCTGCAAAACGCGGCCTCCATCGCCGGCCTGCTCCTGACCACCGAGTGCATCATCACCGATGCCCCGGAGAAGGAAAAGGCCCCGTCCATGCCGCAAGGCGGCGGCGGCGGAATGGACTACTGAGATCAAGAATTCACAAGGGCGCTCCTCAAAAAGGAGCGCCCTTTTTTGTGTTTTTCTACGGCCGTTTTGCAAATGCTGCAGCCGCTTGACGGATGGAGCCGGAAGGGCGCAGCAAGACTGCGCCCCTACCGGGAGACGGCGACTGCAAGACTGACGCCCTACGGACAGACTAAACAGGCATCGGGCGGGAAAACGATTTAAGCGGAGGACGCTGCGCCCTCGTCGCTTTAACCGGGCGAGGCCGCCCCGGCTCCATTTCGGAAAGGCGGGTCTGGGCCGGACCAGCCGCGGGCAGGTTGCCCGCGCTACGGGGGACGTGGCCCGTTCACAGCCGCGTCATCGCGACCAGCTCACGGTAGCGGCGGTCGATTGTGGCCCGGCCGGCGGAGCTCAGGCGGTTCACGCTGAAACTTTCCACCGTCAGGCTCGACACGGCTGTCGCATAGGCCACGGCCTTTTTCAAGGTGGCGAAGTCCGCGCGGTTGGCGGCGGCGAGGCAGCCGATCAGGGCTCCGGCGTAGCTGTCGCCTGCGCCGGTGGGGTCCACAAATTTCGTAACGGGATAGGCCGACATGGTGAAGTAACCGTCGGGATGAAAGAGCACCGAGCCATGCGCGCCCTTTTTGATGACGACGATGCGCGGCCCCATTTTACGCAGTGCCCGCCCCGCCAGCACGAGGTTGCGCTGACCGGTGAGAAGGAGCGACTCGTCCTCGTTGATGACGAACAGGTTAATGCGCCGCAGCAGGCGCAGCAGGTCGGCCTTGGTCGTGTGAATCCAGAGGTCAAACGTGTCGGCGAGGATGAACGGTTTCCTGCCCCCTCGCGGGAGCTGGTCGAGCACGTGGTGCTGGAGCGAGGGCTGGATCGCGCCGAGCATTACAAACGGCGTGTCGAGATAGATGGCCGGCAGGGTAGGGGAGAACTTTTCGAAGACGTTGAGCTGGATTTCTAGCGTGTCCCGCCCCTCGAAATGCTCCCGGTATTTGCCCGACCAGGAAAATGTTTTCCCGAGCGGGTCCACTTGCAGGCCGGCGAGGTCGAGGCGGTGCTTTTTGTAACGGCGCAGAAACGCCGGTGGAAAATCCGCGCCGACGATGCCGACGAGCCGGGTGGGTGCGAAGT
>JBAXLL010000374.1:0-1876 GCA_037134835.1 Verrucomicrobiota bacterium | reverse complement strand
GCCGACGACACGCTCACCATCACCGCCACGCGCAAACAGAAGAATGGCGACCAAGAGGAGTTGTTCACGCTCAACCGCGCGGTCGCCGTGCCGGAGGCGGTGCAGACCGACAAGGTGACCGCCACCTACGAAAATGACGTTCTCACCGTGACGCTGCCCAAGGCCGAGGCGGCCAAGCCACGCAAAATCACCGTCACCTGATCGTGGCGAAGCGCGGAATCGTTGGCCACCAGGAGGCCCAGACAGTCACAAAAACGGGCCGGACGTCGCACGGCGTCTGGCCCGTTGCCTGATCGAAATGCCTGGCAGAAACGCAGGGCAAATCCTCCCGCCGGGCTGTGGCTTACCGAGGACGGTTCGCCAAACCTTCACTATCATAACGCAGCGTTTGTTGAAAAGGCGGCAAGCATTTCAACACGGAGTCCGCGAAGAGCGCGGAGCAGCGGAAGCACCGAGGGAGCGTGGCAGGTTGCCCGCGCTACGACGGAGGGTCGGAGGGGTGCAACCCTGGCCGCGGAGCGAGCCGCTCCGCCCTACCTCAAGTCAGCCATCCTGCAGTCTATGGTGGCCACACTCAGAACTGCCCGGCGATTTTCTCCACGGCGGCGTACAGGTCGGTGGGCAGCGGGCCGCGCTGAAACGACGCAACATTTTGGGCGATCTCGGCGGGCTGGCAGGCACCCACGAGAATCGTGCCCAGATGCTCGTCGGCGGCGACAAAGCGCAACGCCAACTCGGCCATGGGCAGACCACAGTCCCGCTGGAGTTTTTGCAATTGCGCGAGCTGCACGTCCGAATGCGGGCCAAGGTAGCTGCCCTCCGTGGCCCAGCCGCGCGGCAGCGTGTTCACGAAGGTGAAAAGCCCGGCGACGATGACCGCCATGCCCTTCGCCGCGGCGGCGGGCAGGACGTGCTCGCGCGCCGACACATTGAGCGGCGTATAATTGTAAGCCACCAGCACGGCATCCAAGCCGTCAAGTTCCCGGACAAGCCGCCCGAGATGCCGCGCATGGTTGCCGGTGATACCGATACGGCGGCAGAGCCCGCGCGCCCGGGCCTCGCGCAAAAACTGGATGACGGGGGCACTTGCGAAATCGCAGTCGCCCTGGGGGTCGAGCAGCCGGCCGGGGGCAAACTCGGCCCGGTCGGCCCACCAGTGGTCCCAGTCGGCCTCGTGGACCTGCAAAAGGTCCACTGACTCGCGGCGCAGCAGCCGGAGATTTTCTTGCAGTTGCACGTGCATTGCCTCGACTGAACGAAAATGGCGCGCCTCACGGAAATAACCGATCTTGGTCGCCAAAAAATGTTCTTCGTCCCGCCCGACCAGCGCCTCGCCGAGGATGGCCTGCGAAGCGCCCGAGCGATACATGACCGAGGTGTCGAAGTAGCGGACGCCCAGCCCGAGCGCGTGGCGCACTGTCTCGACGGAGCGGTCGAAACCTGCATAGCCAACCGGAAAGCCGCCGCCCATGCCGAGCACGGGCCAACGTTCACCAGTCCGGCCGAAGGAGCGGAGAGGAAGAGAGGAGGAGGACATGTCTGTAAAAATCAGCCCGGCTCAAAGCCGGTAAACTCGCTCCGCATTGCCGGAAAAAATCGCGGACTGCTCGGCGGCCGTAAAGTGCGCGGTGAAAACACGCGCGGTGGCAAGCCAGCGCGGGTAGTCGCTGGCAAGCTTGGCCACCGGCCAGTCGCCCCCAAAGAGCAGGCGCGAAGCACCGAACGTGTCGAGCAGGTGGGCGACGTAGGGGGCGAGCTGCGCGGCGGTCCAGTGCGCGTGATCCGCCTCGGTGACCAGGCCGGAGAGCTTGCAAACGACATTGGGCAGAGCGGCCAGTTCCCGGATATGCTCGCGCCAGGGATCGAGCAGACCGCT
>JBAXLL010000373.1:0-1881 GCA_037134835.1 Verrucomicrobiota bacterium | reverse complement strand
CCTGATGGCATTGCGCGCAGGTGGCCTGATTGAGCGGTTGGAAACTGCTCACAAACTTCGCCGGATCATGGTTTTCCTTGAAGGCAGCCGTGTAATTGGGCGAAGCCGGGGCGAGCTGGTGGCAGGTCTGGCAGCCCTTGGCGTCGAGTAGGCTAAAATGAGTGCCATGCGAAAATTTCGTGAACGTATGGAGCTGCGGCTTGGGGGCGTCGGCATGCCATTGGATGAGCAGGCCCCCGGACGGCTTGGGAGCATCGTCCACGCTGTGGCACTTGATGCACGAGCTGGCGGTGGCGATCTGGGTGAAAATCGCGCGCGTGGCGGTGGTAGGCGCGTCGGCTTGCGCTGTGAGGTCGAGCCATGCTTGCAGGAAGGAGTCCCCGTGCCCGGCGGGTTTGTAGCGCAGTGTAAAGTCGGCGGTTGAGACGTGCCAGCCGCCGCCGGTGGCCCATTTCTCGGGCGCGACAGGCGCGGGGGCCTTCGAGGTGGGCGAAACGGGGGACTTGGTCGGGGTGGTAGGTCCGGCGAGCAGGTCATCGCCACCGAGCAAATCGACGGCGGCCGCAGCCTTGGTTGCGGTGGCAGCTGCTGCGGGTTTGGGAGCTTCGCCTAGCAGGTCATCTCCCAGCAGGTCGCCGCTGGCGGCGGGTTTTGCGACGGGAGCGGGTGCGGCCGGCGCGGTAGACGCTTTGGCCGGCGCGGCCGTGGGCAGCGGCTGCCCGGCGCGGTGGGCGGCGACTTCGGCGAGCAGGTCGGGCCACCAGCCGGGCTGCACAAAGGCTTGCACGCTGTCGGGTGGGAGCTGGCCCAGCGCGGCTGGCGGCACGGCGGTCCCGAGGCGTTTTTGTAGCGCAGCGTGCCCACCGGTGAGAATATCCGCCATGAGCTCTTTCACCGACCACGCCAGCTGCGCGGCGGCGGCGGCGGTTTCGGGGGTGGCGGCGGCGAGATTGGTCAGGTCGGTATTCTTGAGCGCGGCCAGGGCGGCGGCGGCCTTGGGATCTTGCGCGAGCAGATGGCGGAGGAATGGCGTGAGTTCGGCGTCGGCGTCGGCGGGCCACTGGCCGATGCCGGGGGTCTTGGCGTCGAGCGATTTTTTATCGAAGCCGGGGATGCCGAAGACGGCGATGCCTTTCGCTCCGGGCTTGGTGATCGCATCAAGGTGGCAGGCGGCGCAGTTGGCGGCAAATTCCTTGGTGAGCATCAGCCGGTTGTCGGAACCGGTTGTGTGACAGTCGTTGCATTGCGTGGGCGACGCCTGCCCCTGTTTGGTGGCGGCGGGAAAATAAGTCGCAATATGCGCGGCATGGTCAAACTCGATGCGGGTGCGGCGCACGTAGGGATAGTTGCCAAAGCCGGGGTGCCCGTCGGCAAAACTGGCGAACTCGCGCGTGTGGCAGGTCTGACAGCTCGCGTCGGCGATTTTTTTCAGATCGGCGTCCCGGCCTTGGTGTTCTTGGTGGCAGGTGGCGCAGGCGAGCTCGCCCATGGGCCCGTGGCCGGCCGGGATGGGTTTGCCGGCGGCAGCCTTCTGGGTCAGTGCGACGAGGGTGGGGTGCGGCAGGCTGTGCGCCTCGGTCGGGTTGGAGCCAAAATTATGGCAGTTGAGACAGAGCTGCGAGTCCGAGTGCGCGCTGTTCTGAGCCAGCGCGCCCTTGTTCCATTCGCTGTCGCCGGTCTCCGCCGCTGTATGGCATAGGGCGCAGTTGGCCGTGCCGGCGGCGTGCGGTGCGGTGAGCGGCCCCGGGTTGAAAAAATCCCGGCCCGAGTGATCAAGGCCGAAGGTGATGAAAATCCCGCCGAGCGTGAGGGCGGAAACGAGAAGGACGGCGATGTGGCGGCGGGCGCGGACGCTGCGGTGGGGCGTGCAGGGCAGGACGG
>JBAXLL010000372.1:0-1900 GCA_037134835.1 Verrucomicrobiota bacterium | reverse complement strand
CCTGGTAAACAACTGCCTCATATTTCACCCCCAGAACCATATTTTTGCCCACCGAAATATCGACCGGCTCAAGCCTTGTTTGATCAATGGACCACAAAAATCCATCAAAGTTTGAATGATCAATGGACGGATTGAGTTTTGCTCCCGGAGATCGCACGGACTCTGTCGCCGAATTTATGGGTTTCAGCTCCAGCTTGGTCGGAACGTGAATCGTGACCGGGTGCCGGATTGAGGGATCCGCGTCGGCAATTGGTCCGGGCTGGGGAAAGCCGGCAATGTCTGTGGGCGGCGCTGGATCGCCCAGGACCACGGCTGCGAGCAGCAAAAATCCCGCGTATTTCAGGGGCATCATGCGGCCATCCAGACGCATGGTGGCACGGAGGGCAAGCGCCCCATCCCGGCTCTCCCGAGCCGGGCTACAGCCCACCTGTGCCGCCCGATGTCAGAAATCTCGGCCACAGATACGTAAACGCGCGCGAAAACTCCTTCGGTCGCTCCATCAGCGCCCGCGTCACCTCGTCGCGGGTGAACCATGCGCCCGCCTCGACCTCGGCCGGGTGCAACGTGAACGGACCGTCGCCGCGCGCCGAATAGATCCACGCAAACTCCCAGCCCGTCTCGCGGCATGGGGTCAGCTTCAGGAGCCGCGTGAGCCTTGTCGCCGGCGTGACGGTGAGGCCGATTTCCTCCCCCAACTCGCGCACGGCCGCCGCGTCGTAGTCCTCACCGGCGTCGAGATGACCGGAACAGGACGAGTTCCACAGGCCGGGCGAGGTGTCCTTGAGCTTTGAGCGTTGCTGTAAAAAGACCCGGCCGTCCGTCCCGAACACGAGCACGTGGACGGCCCGGTGCAGGAGCCGCCGGGCGTGAACCTCGCCGCGCGTGGCGCGCGCGACGGGCTCGTCGCGGTCGTTGACCACGTCGAAAATCTCGTCGTCGCGCTGGGCCTCGGCAGGGCCGGGACGGGAACCGGGGGGGACGGGGTGCATCTTTTGTTGTCGCTTCACTGACACCGGGACGTTTCGACAGTGCCAGCCAAATTTTATCCTCCATGCCGAAAATTGACATCAACAAGGTCGCCGAAATTCTGAAAAAGAACCAGGTCGCCCCCGCCCTCCTCCGCCAGATCGTGGAGGAAATGAACCTCGCCGCGCAGCCCGAAGCCGGGGAGGACTCGCCGCCGCCGGTGAAAAAGCAGTTTGTCCTGCTCGTCTCCGACCCCGAAGGACGGCTGCCGAAGGCGGACTTCGTGGGCTGGGCGCTGCAAATGCCGGAAAACGAAAGCCCCGCCACGGCGTTGGAGCGCGTCCATCGCGCAGCCTACGATTTCAATATCACGAAAAAAGGCCGCCTGCTGCCCGTGAAGACCATCGGCGAAGCCATCGAAAACGTGCCGGCCAAGCACTTCAAGGAGACGGAGGTGTGGGTGAAGACCAAGACCCCCGTCCTGATCGTCAGGACCGACAACCAGCTCCCCGACGACGAGGACGAGGTGAAAGCCTCCCGGCGGCGGTGAGAGGAAGGCCAAGGAGGGTTGGAGGGTTCAGGAGGGTGTTTTAGAATTTTTTTACCGATTCATGCGACCGCCCGGACGGTAGGCGAAACCTCCGGGTGGGCCGGTGCAAGACACCGGCCCGCGGACCCGCCCGACCTTGCTGGGAAATTTTTCGGATCAGCACGGGCAGGTTGCCCGTGCCACGGGGGAGTGCCGTTTCGCCATTGCCGCGCCGGCGCCGCTGCGCCACGACTTTTCCGTGCCGTGCCGCTCCCACTGTTCCCGCCACCTGCTGCTGCGCCCGACGGCGCTGCTGGCCTCGCTGGGCCTCGCGCTGTTCTCGGGCTGCGGCCAGAAGGCGGCCGGCACGGGCGGTCCGGCTACATCGAGCGTGCCGGTCTATGC
>JBAXLL010000371.1:0-1910 GCA_037134835.1 Verrucomicrobiota bacterium | reverse complement strand
GTGGGAGAAGTGTATCCCCACGCCACCCGAGACGAACCGGCAGGTTACGGCCGACGAGGCCCGGCGCATCGCCGTCTGGGCGAGCAGCGACCGGAGTTTTGCCACTGGCGAGGTGCGGGACGGTGCCGAGGCCAACGTGAGAGCCTACGCCATCGACAAGGATGATTGCTGGGTGGTCTATCGGTCGTTCGATTACGATGACGATGTAATTAGGCTCCAATCTTCCTGGGTGGCGCTGGTCTGCAAGCGGACGGGTCGGCTGGTTTATGTCGGCTCGGCGCACGACGAGGGTTGACCGCCGATCCTTTCTGCCGGCCCATTTCCCCGTCAAGGCCCCCGCCGCGCAACGCGCCCGTCTGCCGCCACCGGGCCGGCGTCCGCGCTGGGTAACAGCCCGGTTACCAAATCCGACCCGTTGGTTGCCAAGGTTGATAACCAACCGCCGCCCCCTGTTACCCAAACGTCCCGACCTGTTACCAACGGGGCGGTGACGGTAGCCAAGCCTGTTACCAACGACCTTGAGCGTGAGATGATCACCATTTTGAAAGAGCAGGTGAAGGTGAAAGACGGCCAGATTTCAGATTTGACGGTGCAGGTGCGCGAGGTGAGCGAGACCAACGTGAAGCTCATCGGCCAGACTTTGCAGCAGTCGCGCCGCCCTCGGTCGCGGTGCATTTCGTGAAATCTGTCGCCACGCCGACCGGCCTTGGCGAGCCCGGCCTGCCGCCCGCCGCGCCCGCCGTGTGCAACGCCATCTTTGCCGCCACCGGCAAGCGCCTCCGCACCCTGCCCATCTCCGGGCAGGACCTGAAGTGGTCGTGAGAATATTCGGTGGTGCCGCATTTTGCCCGCAAACCATGCAGGTCGGGCTTTGCGCCGTATGTGTCGGGGATAAACCCGGCCGACGATGGTCAAAATACGTCACCGCCCACCACCGGGACTGTCTGGCGGCAGACAGCCGGACCGTCACCTGAAATTCACTCGACTTTCCCGTCATTTTATGCTGGGCTGCCGAGGCAAGGTTTTGCCTTCGCTCCTCCGTCACAGCCCATGGCAGTCATCACGACAATGAAATCTTGGTGCCGCCTGCTGGCCGTCGCTGCGGGCCTGGGCGGGGCGTCGCTCCTGCGGGCGCAAACCGGCCCGGCGGCCGCCGTCACGCTGGAGCAGGGCGACGCCCTCGAGGAAAAAATGCGGACGAAGGAGGCGCTGGAGGTGTATCTCCAGTTGGAGAAGGCCGGGCGCAAGGACACGGAATTGCTCTGCCGCATCGCGTTGGAATACTCCGAGCTGATCGTTGACACGCGCGCGCCGTCGGAAAAGCAGCGGCTGGGGGAGATCGCGCTGGACTATTCCAAGCGGGCCGTGGCGGCTGACGCGGCCAACGCCAAGGGCTATCTGTCGCTGTCAGTCTCCTATGGCCGGCTGGCGTTTTTTCAGGACAACCGCACCAAGCTGGAGTATTCCCGGCTGATCCGGGCCAACGCGGAAACCGCCCTGCGGCTCGACCCGAGGCTGGACTACGCCCATTACGTCCTTGGTGCCTGGAATTATGAGCTGGCCAACTTGGATTTCGTGCGGCGCGGGCTGGCCCGGCTGATTTACGGCGGGCTGCCGGATGCGTCCAACGATAGGGCGGTGCAGTATTTGCAGGCCGCCATCGCCCTCGCCCCGCAACGGAGCTCGCATCACATCGAGCTGGGCCGGGCCTATGCGGCCATGGGCAAAAGCGAGCTTGCCCGCGCCGAGCTGGAGCAGGGGCTGGCCCTGCCGATCCGCGCCAAGGACGACGAGGAGATGCAGCGGCTCGGGCGCGAGGCCTTGAAGAAGCTGCCCAAAAAACGCTGAGCCTTGGCGGGCTGGGACGGGCTTGGGCACCCCTGCAAAATCACGGACGACACCCCTTCCAG
>JBAXLL010000370.1:0-1911 GCA_037134835.1 Verrucomicrobiota bacterium | reverse complement strand
CTTGCAGGCGCTCTCTGTCCGAAGCGCGAGCAAGCTCGCGGCCTACCAGACAAACAAAAAGACCCAGTGCCGCGGGTTGCCGACCCGCAGGTACCCAAGGCTCTCACCACCCGTAACTGCGCTTGATCTTAAGGGGCTCGTAAAGGGTGCCATCCAGTTCCGTGATGAAGCGGCTCGGCGTCAGCATCATGCCGCCGGGACCGGCCCGCGAGGCCACCATGGGGTAACAGAGATAGAGCTCGTTGCGCGCCCGGGTCACGGCCACGTAAAACAGGCGGCGCTCCTCCTCCACGTCCCCCGCCTCGATGGCGCGGCGGCCGGGAAACTGGCCGTCGGCGAGGCCGATCAGGAACACCACATCATATTCGAGGCCCTTGGCCTGGTGGACGGTCGTGAGCCTGACCGCCTCGGCGTCGGGGTCCACCTGGCGGTCGCTCGTCTCGCCGTTGAGCAGCACGATTTGCGCGAGGAGGTCCTGCATCTCGTCGAACCGGCCCGCGAAACCGACCATGGCTTTCAGCTCGTCCAGCCGGTCGGTGTAGTCGGCAAAGGCTCCCTTGAGGTAGTCGCCATACCAGCCGTCAATCGCAGTCTCGACGGTCACCGCCGGCCGGGCGGTGCGCATCGCGTCGGAGACCTGCGCGAGCGAGGCGCAGAACTGCTCCCACTCAGGGCGTGCGTCCTTCGCCACTTTGCTTTTCACGTCATCGGTGGCGAGCGCGTCGAGGAAATCCTTCTGCATCAGCCGCGCGTGGTCGGCGGCGGCGGCGTGGATTTTTTGGGCGCCCTTTTCGCCGACCTTCGGGAGCAGCACAGCGATGCGCTGCCACGCCTGCGCGTCGGCGGGATTGTACACGAAGCGGAGCAGCGCGACGAGGTCGCGGATGTGCTGGCGCTCAAAAAATTTCACGCCGCTCGTGATCTGGTAGGGTACGCCGGCACGGGAGAGCGCGAGCTGGATCTCCAGCGCGAGAAAATGCGATCGATACAGGATGGCGATTTCGTTGAGCGACACGCCGTCGTCATCCACCAGCGAGCGAATGCGCCGGAGGATGAAATCGGCCTGCTCACGGTCGTCCATCGCCTGCACGACATAGGGTTTGTGCGAGTGCCCGCGGGCGGCGCGCAGCTCCTTGTCGAAATGACGGCCCTTGGGCTGGGCCAGCAGCACGCCGTTGGCGAGCGCGAGGATTTCGGGCGTCGAGCGGTAGTTGGTCTCGATGCGGTGGATGACGGTGCCGTCATGCCGGTCGGGAAACGTCATGATATTTTTAAAATCCGCGCCGCGCCACGAGTAGATGCATTGGGCGTCATCCCCCACGGCCATCACCCGGTGGTGAGCCGCGAGCCGGTCCACGATCTGCGCCTGGAGGGTATTCGTGTCCTGATACTCGTCCACGAGCACATGGCGGAAACGGTGCGCGAAATACGCCACGACCTCGGGCGCCGCAGTGAGCAGCTTCAGCCAGAGCTCGAGCAGATCGTCGTAATCCACGACGTTCTGGGTGCGCTTCGCGGCCGCGTAGGCGGTGGCAAAGGCGGGCAGGCGGTGGCTGATCTCCTCATATTGGGGAAACTGCTGCGTGACCGTCGTGGTGACCGCCAGCTGGGTGTTGCGCGCGAGCGAGAGCACGTTGAAGAGCGGGCCCGGCCGCGGGTTGACCTTGTCCTTGAAAAAAACTTTGTCGGCCGTCTCGACGGTCTGCTTGAGCAACGACTCGGACTCCTCGGCATCGAGGATGGTGAAGTTGCGGGGCAGACCGACGGCCTCGCCATAGATGCGGAGCGCGCGGTGTCCGAGCGAGTGAAACGTCCCGCCCCAGAACCGCGCCGGCTCGACGCCGGTGAGGTCATGCACCCGGTGGAGCATCTCCTTTGCGGCCTTGTTCGTGAACGTAAGCAGGAGGATTT
>JBAXLL010000369.1:0-1920 GCA_037134835.1 Verrucomicrobiota bacterium | reverse complement strand
GCCTGAAAGTCCGTGATTTATCTGGGCTACGACCATACAGAGGATGGCGTTACCGAGCAGCAGCGCGAGTGCCTGGCGTTGGGGACGGTTCATGGCGGGATCCCACGAGCGGCCGGCATCAGCAAGCCTGCCGCCGCCGGGTCGGGAACAAGCACCGTGACTTCGTCGAGCGCAGACAGCTTGGTCGGCAAAAGTACCTCGCCCGTTTGAAACAATCCGTCAGGGCTCGGCTCGACGCGCATGAGCAAGCCGACGGGCAGCCCGGCGGGAAACACCCCACCATTGCCTGACGTCAACAACCTCTGCCCGCGCCCGTCCGCCGGCACGGTGATGTCTGCGGGCAAATACTCGACCGTGCCGCGCGCCGGCCCAAACGCGGGGTTGTCACCACCCGTGTAGCTGATCGTCGAATGCCGCGGGTCGCCCTCGACGACCACGGCGAGCCGTACGCCCGGATCGCTCACGAGCGCGACCACGGCAGTGTGCATGTGCACTTCGCGCACACGCCCAACCACCCCGCCCGCAAATACGACCGGCGCGTCCAGCGGGATGCCGTAATCCGCGCCCTTGTCGATGACCAGCTGCTGCCACCAAGCTGAAAACTCTCGGGCCATGACACCCGCGTGTTCGTAGCGCCAGCCTGGCATCGGCCGCAGGTTGAGCAGGATCCGCAGGCGGCTATTTTCATCCATTGCCTGCTCCAGTCTCGCCACGCCCAGCTCATAGCCGGCCAGCGCGGCGGCGGTAGCGTTGCCATTGGCAATCAGCTCGTCGGTGGAGCGTGAACGCAGCGCCCAATATTCCTGCAACTGCCGCACCCGCCCAGCCGTGACGAGCGCCGGCGCTTGCGCCTCAAACAGGGTGTTGCGGACGAACCGCTTCACGACCGCCGGCACCAACAGCCATGCCAGCGAGACCACGCCGAGGGTGAAAAACGGACGGGCCTGGCCGGAGATTTGGTTGAGCAGACGCACGGGAAACGTAAGCTCACTCTGCGCGGTGTCCCCGCGCTTGGCACGGAAAATCTGCCGGACGGCGGAACCCCTGCGCGGCACTGCGCGCGGAGGCCCGCACGCTCAGGTCGCCACGCCGGTGTCGGCGGGCGGCTGGGCGGCGGGAGTCAAAAGCTTGAACTCAAGCTTGTCGCCAGTGCGGATGACGTGCACGAGCATGCCATCCTTCACCTCGCCCTTGAGCAGGGCCTCGGCGAGAGGATCCTCAAGGTAGTGCTCGACGGCCCGGCGCAGCGGACGTGCGCCGTATTTTTCGTCGTAGCCTTTCTCGATGAGGAGCGTTTTCGCCTCGGGCGTGATCTCCAGGGTGATTTTTCGGTCGGTGAGCCGCCGAGCGAACTTCGCCAGCTCCAACTCGACGATCTTGATGAGGTCGGCCTTGTCGAGCGGACGGAAGAAAATCACGTCGGAGATGCGGTTCAGGAACTCAGGTTTGAAGACGCGTTTGGCCTCCTCGAGAACTTTCTCCCGCATTTTCTCGGCATCGCCGAAATTGCCGCTCAAAGCGGCGGCGAAGCCCATCGAAGTCTGGCGTTGCAGCAGGTGCGCGCCGACGTTGCTGGTCATGATGATGATCGTGTTCCGGAAATCCACCGTACGGCCGAGCGAATCAGTCAGGCGGCCGTCCTCGAGTATTTGCAGCAAGATTTGGAGCACGTCGGGGTGCGCCTTCTCGACCTCGTCGAAGAGGACCACGGCGTAGGGCTTGCGGCGCACCGCCTCGGTGAGCTGCCCGCCCTCGTCGTAGCCAACGTAGCCAGGAGGCGCGCCTACGAGCCGGGAGGCGGTGTGCTTCTCCATGTATTCGCTCATGTCGAGCTGGATGAGCGCGTCCTGCTTGCCAAACATCTGGGCGGCAAGCTGCTTCGCGGTCTCGGTCTTGCCGACGCCGGTCGGTCCTACGAAC
>JBAXLL010000368.1:0-1937 GCA_037134835.1 Verrucomicrobiota bacterium | reverse complement strand
GCGCGGAAGGAGTGCATGGGGAAAGGACTGGCGGGGTGGCGCGGGGTTATCGGGCGGGCAGGGGCGCGGCGGGAGGCACAGGCATCGTGATCGTGAATTCCTTCGCGGCGGCACCGGCAAATTTGTAGAACGCACCCTGTTTCGTCCCGCCGGTGGCGGTGAGGCCCGGCGCATCGGCCTCGGACGGAATGGCGAACCACACGGTCGCCTCCCCGCTCGTCCGGAAGCGGCGGATGAGCTTGCCGTCCTTGATCTCAGCGCGCTCCCGCACCGTGACGCCGTCCACCACGGTCTCGAACTCCGGGACGCGCTGCGCGTCAATGGTGTAGCCCTTGAAGTCAACCTGCCTGGGCTTGGCACCAGGCGACGTGCCGAGGCTGAGCGGAAAGGCGGGCTCTTCGTAAAAAACGTCGCCGTTGATCTGCGCCAGACCACGCTCGGCGGCGGCCGGCGTCGTCACGTAGCCGCCCGTCCAGGCGTAACGGAAGCGCCCCGCGCCGGCGTCCCAGCAATACGACACGCCGCCCGGCAGTTGCACGGCGATGGAGGCCGGGCCGGAGGCGGGCATAAAGGTGCGCGTGGTGACGGCGCGGGCCGTCACCGCCCCCGACGTCGTGGTGACCGGCGCGGTGCTGGACGTCACGGGCTTGGCCGGCGTAAGCGGCGTCTTCACCGGCGGCCGGGGATCGTTGGTCACGATCATCGTGCCGAACATGAGGAAGTAGTGACCGGGAAACGTGCAGACATACGGATAATCGCCGGGCGTGGCCGGCGCAGTGAATTTCAGGCTGGCGGACGAGCCCGCCGGCACGACTTTCGTTGAAAACAGCACATCCGGCGTGGGCGGTACGAACTCACGCTCCGCCGCGCCCGCACCCAGCGTGAGCGCGGCCAGCCCCACGGTCTCGCGCGTTCCGGGCTTCACGATAACGAAATTGTGCAGCATCTCCTCGGAGTTGGTGAAGATCACCTCAACCTCCGCACTGGGCCGCACAGAGAACTCGCTGAGGTCAAACTTCAGCCCCGGGATGGTGCCGATACGAATGATCGTGGGCGCGTCGGCGGCATGCAGGCCGGCGGGCAGTACGGCCAGAACACTGGCAAAGAAGGCGATGAGCAGGGGGCGACGGGCCGGCAGTTTGATACGAGACTGACCAAGCGAGCGGGTGAAGGCACGGACAAGGGGGTGCATCCTGTTACGCTGACGGAAAACCGCCGGTGAGGGAAAGCGCAATTTATCAGCTCACCGGCCGACTGCCTCCAGCACGGTCCCCGGGGTCAGCACCTCGGGCAGCGGCTGGCCTTCCGCCTTGCCCGGCAGATAAACCAGATCAAAGGGCACCGCGCTGCGGCCCCAGCGCGCCAGTTCCCCGGCAATCAGCGCATCGCGGTTCGTCCAGTCGGCCCGCAGCAGGGCGATCTTCTTCTCGCGGAACACGCGCCGGACCTCGTCCGAGCCGAAGACGATTTTTTTGTTCGCCTGGCAGGTCGCGCACCAGCGCGCGGTGAAGTCCACATAGATGATCCGTCCTTCAGCGCGCAGCGCGGTTACGCGCTCCGCGCTCCACGGTTCCCATTTCAGGTCGTCGGCCGCTGCCTGCGGCCAGCCGAGCCATGTGCCGGCCGCGAGCAGCGCCGCGCCGGCCACGACCCCGAAGCGCGCGACCCCTGGTCTGGCGCCCGGCCCGGCGAAGCGCCCGTAGCACCAAGTCGCGGCGGCGACGGCGGTGAGGCCGAGGATGGCGTTGAGCTGCGCCTCCGCCTCCACCTGCCCGACCAGCACCCACACGAGCGCGCCGACCGTCGCATAGAGGGGGAACGCGAGAAATTGCTTGAGGGTCTCCATCCATGCTCCGGGCCGGGGTAGGATCTTCACGGCCTCGGGAAACGCCGACAGCAGCAGATACGGCGCGCTCAGCCCGAGCGCGATGGCCGTG
>JBAXLL010000367.1:0-1944 GCA_037134835.1 Verrucomicrobiota bacterium | reverse complement strand
CCCTCGACGAGATCCCGGTGTATCCCGGAAGTTATTACGTTATGGACCGGGGTTAACGCACCGACCCAGGCTTGCCGCCCGTCTTGGGATGCGTTTGCTTTCCCACCATGCTCCTCGTCGCATGGACCACCGTGACCAGCGCGGCCGATGCCGACCGGCTCGCCGCCGACGCGGTCGCGCGCGGGTACGCGGCCTGCGTCCAGGTCGAAGGTCCCGTCACTTCGCATTATCGCTGGCAGGGCACGCCGGAGCGAACGGCGGAATTTCGACTCATGTTCAAATTTCTGCCCGACCAGCAGCCCGCGCTGGAGCAGTGGTTGCACACGGTGCATCCTTATGCCGTGCCGGAGTGGACGGTGGTGCGGGTGGAACAGGTCGGGGAAAAATACTTGTCATGGGCGCGCGCAGAGGCTAACTCCTGACCCCTTACTCAATCCGTCCCGCATCTTTTACCAGCCATGTCCCAGCACAAAAGCCTCCAAGGCGTCTCCGGCCTCGTCGTGAAACGCAACGTTCTCAAGCGCTTCGAGCGCGTCGCCATCCTCAAGAAGCGCGCGCAATGGAAGGAAGGCGACCGCGTGCAGGGTCTCCGCAAGACGAAGCCCGACGTCTGAGCCGCCGGCTTTCAGCCGGTCTCCCGCCTTGCCCGCCCTGCGGCGGGTCCGCCCGCATTTTGCCCACCCTGCCCCATGCACGCTTTGTTCGACCAACTCATCGGCTGGTATCAGGGTGTGCTGGAATTCGGCGGCTACCCGGTGATCGTGCTTCTGATGTTTATCGAGAGCACCTTCATTCCGCTGCCGAGTGAACTCGTCATTCCTTTCGCGGCCGATCTCGCTTACACCAAGGGCAACCTCAGCCTTCCGGGCATTGTCATCGCAGGCGCGATGGGCTCGTGGGCCGGGGCCATGGCCATGTATTGGGTCGCCCGCTGGGCGGGCCGTCCGCTGGTCATGCGCCATGGGAACAAACTGTTCGTGCCGCCGGACAAGGTGGCGCGGGTTGAACGCTGGGCGTCGCATTATGGAAGTTTCGGGATTTTTGCGTCGAGGCTGCTGCCGGTCGTGCGCCATCTCATCGGCATTCCCGCCGGCATCGTGCGGATGAATTGCTGGAAATTTTCTTTACACACCCTGCTTGGCTCGGCCGTGTGGTGCGCTGTGCTCTGCTGGATCGGCGTGAAATTCCCCAATGACTTGAAACATTCGGAAGATGTGGCCAAAACCGCCGGCGTTTGGATTGGCGGGGCCATGCTCATGCTTGGCCTAGTCTATTACGCCTTCGTTCATCGCTTCATGCAAACGGAGAAAAAATAAGGCCCGGCTGGTCGCGGGCACCCTGCGCACCGTGCCTCAGGCGAGGTCCAGCCCCATCCGCTCGCGGCCGAACGTGCGCAGGTCGTCCGGCAGCGGCGCAGTGAATACTTTCGGTGCGCCCGCCGCCGTCAGGTCAATCTCGGCACAGTGCAACGCCTGGTGCGGCAGGAGAAGCCGGGCGGCCAGGGCGGACGTCCAGCCATAGTCAATGAACTCAAGGTAGAGCCGTGGGTCCGGGCCGTAGATTTTGTCGCCGACGACGGAGTGGCCGAGCCATTGCGCATGGGCGCGGATCTGGTGCTTGCGGCCCGTCTCCGGCACAACGCGGACGAGCGTGTAGCCTCCGCCCTGCCCCACCGGCTCGAATCGCGTGACGGCGGGTTTTCCGTCGGGGCGCACGCAGGTCTTGATGAACACCGGCGTTGTCACATCGTCCCCGAGCGGCTGGTCCACTGTGACGGCCTCGCGCAGCTCACCGGTGAGGATGGCGAGATAGCTTTTGGCGACGCGCCGCTCCTGCATCGCCCGCTGGAGCCGCGAGGCGGTCGGCGCGTCCTTGGCGAGCACGACGACCCCGCTCGTCTCGCGGTCGAGACGGAAAATCAGATGCATGGTCGGCAGCCCCGTG
>JBAXLL010000366.1:0-1959 GCA_037134835.1 Verrucomicrobiota bacterium | reverse complement strand
GTCATGGCTTTGTGCTGGAGCCGTCCAACCGCAAGTGGTGGCTGCGCGACCGGCACAAGACGCTCAATTTTCTCGCCACCCATGGGACGCGGCTGCGCGAGGAGTTTGAGGCCGAGCTCACCCCCAGTTTCCAGCAGCGGACAGGGCATCTCCGTCGGGCGGAGGCGATCGCGGAGGTCGCGCCTGCGGGCGAGGATTTTGCGGTCACGCTCGCGTTGCGCGCCGGCCCGGCCGACGACGCCCAGCTGCGGGCCGCGCTCGCGTCCGGCCGCAGCTACCTGGAGGCGGGCGGAAAAATCTTTCTGCTCGCCCCCGCACTGTTGGAAAAGCTCACCGAGGCGCAGCGGGCGCTCGCGGGCGAGCCTGCGGCCGGGCTGTCGCCGCGCCGTACGCAGCGGGTGTGCGCGGCCCATGCGGCCGAGGCGGAGGAGATCATCGCGGCGCTTTCTCCCGGCTTTCAGGCTCCGGCCGAGTGGCGGACGCGCAGTGCGGCGTTGCGCAACCTGGCGGCACTCGTGCCGGCGCCGCTGCCGGTTGCGCTTGAGGCGCAGCTGCGGCCTTACCAGCGACTCGGCGTCGCCTGGCTGTGTTATCTCTGGCGGCAGCGGCTCGGGGGCATCCTCGCGGACGAGATGGGCTTGGGCAAGACGGCGCAGGCGCTCGCGTTTTTAACGGCGCGGCGTGCCGAAACCGGCACCGCCCGGGCCGACGGTCCAGCTCTGGTCATTGCCCCGGCTTCGCTGCTGGAAAACTGGCGGCGCGAGGCGGCCCGGTTTGCGCCGCAGTTGCGCGTGTTCGTTCACCATGCGGCCGAACGCCTGCCGCCCGCCGGTTTCGCCCGGTACGACCTCATCATCACGAGTTACGGCACGCTGGCGCGCGACCAGGCTTTGTTTGCCACGGTGGAGTTTGCCGCCGTCGTGGCCGACGAGGCGCAGCACATCAAAAACCGCCGATCACAAAACGCCGCCGCGCTCCGCGCCCTGCGGGCGCAGGCGAGGTTTCTGCTGACCGGCACCCCGTTGGAAAACTCGCTCGACGACCTGCGCTCGCTCTTCGAGTTCCTGCTGCCCGGCTATCTTCCTCGCGTACCGGCAGGGGCGCGTGGGGAGGAGCGCGCGTGGTTCGATGCCCGACTTCGCGCCCAGACCGCGCCCTATATCCTCCGCCGTACCAAGCGCGCCGTGGCACCCGAGCTGCCAGGAAAAATCGAGCAGACTATCTGGTGCGAGCTTACACCCCGGCAGGCCGCGCTCTACCGCCACACCCAGGAGGAGTTTGAGCGGGCGCAATTCGGGCTGGCTGCCGCCGGCGCGAGCGAGGGCCGGCTGCGCTTCGCCGCGCTCACCCAACTGCTCCGGCTCCGGCAGATTTGCTGCGACCCGCGCCTGGTGCCGGGCGCGGGTCTGCCGGCGGATGCCCTGTCAGACCAGGCGGAGGATGTGCTGGTCGAAGCCGGGCCATCGCCGGCCGGCCGGCCCGGGCCTGAGGCCGGCTTTGTGGACTCGGCGAAACTCGACGCCTTCCGTGAGCTGCTGGCTGAGGCGGTGGACGACGGCCACCGGCTGCTAGTCTTTTCGCAGTTCACATCACTCCTGGCGCTCCTGCGGACCGAGCTGGACGTGCAGGGGGTGGCGTATTGCTATCTCGATGGCGCCATGCCTGCCCGGACGCGGCAGGCCGAGGTGGACCGGTTTCAGTCCGGGCCTGACGTGCCGGTGTTTCTGCTTTCGCTCAAGGCGGGCGGCACGGGTCTCAACCTGACCGGAGCAGACACGGTCGTACATTTCGACCCTTGGTGGAATCCGGCGGCCGAGGCGCAGGCGACCGACCGTGCCCACCGCATCGGCCAGGCGCGCACCGTAACGAGCTACAAGCTCATCGCCGCCGGCACCGTGGAGGAAAAGGTGCTCTGCCTGCAGGCCGGGAAACGGGCCCTGCTCGCGGATGTATTCGAGG
>JBAXLL010000365.1:0-1962 GCA_037134835.1 Verrucomicrobiota bacterium | reverse complement strand
AGGTTTCCGCGCGTACTTGGGGCTGTTCAGTTTTCCGACCTACCGGCTCGTGGTGGCGGGCTATGTGGCCCAGACGTTCGCGATGGGCGGCTTTGCCTTTTGGTCCGCCAAGTTTCTTTACGAAACGCATGGGATGCAGCTCAAGGCAGCGGACGATTTCTTTGGCTTGGCGCTGGTGCTCACCGGCCTGACGGCCACGTTGGCTGGCGGGTTCGCGGCGACGTGGTGGCGTCGGCGGCATCCGGCCGGCTACGCGTGGGTGCTGGCGCTGAGCGCGCTGGCGGCCGTCCCAGCGGCTTTCGCGGCGTTCATGCTCGGCGACCTCACGTTGGCCAAGGCCGCGCTGGCGGCGACGATGTTTTTCCTGTTTCTCTCCACGGGCCCGGTCAACACGCTCATTCTGGAATCGGTGCCGGTGGCGATGAGGGCCAGCGCGATGGCGGCCTCGATTTTCCTGATCCACGCCTTTGGCGACCTCCCGTCGTTCAATATCGTCGGGCTCTTGTCCGACCATTTGGGCGGGCTAAAAAAGGCGATGCTCATCCTGCCGGTTGCGCTGGTGGTGAGCGCGGCGCTCTGGTTATGGCTCGCGGTACGGACCCAACGGGCCGCATGTCCGGCTGGCCAGGGCAGGGGCTGAAGTCGTTGGCGAGACTACTCGCCCGCCTCGTCGTCGTCGGAGTCGTTCCACGAGTCACCGGCGAACGCGGTGCCAAAAAAGTCTTCCTCCTCCAATACGGCCATGACCCCGCCGATCACACGTGGCCGGTCCTTGGCCGCCACCTGAGGATAGTCGGTGGTGAGCAACGCGCCGATGGCGGCGCGGGCATCTTTGCGGTCGGACTTTTCAACAAGAAAGTCGTCCGCGCGATTGGCGATGTCGTCAATGAGGGCATTGAGGTCCATGCAGCCAACAGAAATAAAACCTGCGCGCTGGGCAAGCGCGAGTTGCGGGGTGGGCTGTGTAGGGGTGCAGTCTTGTTGCGCCTTTGACTTACCCGGACGGCGGGCGCGTTTTCGCCTTGCCCCGGCCAAGTAACCAAAGCCAAAGGCAGTCCGGCGCGTGGCGCTGGACAGGGCTGGAACGCGAACATTCCCGTATGCCGGTCAACCCGGCTGCAGCCATGAGCTATTTCAGCACTTCGGCGAGCTTGGCGATGTCCTTGCCACCGCCCATGGCGAAGTCGGGCTTGCCGCCGCCCTTGCCGTCAATTTTGGCACACAGTTCCTGCACACGCTTGCCGGCGGCATGGCCGGCCTTGATGGCAGCGGGGGAGCAATGGACGGTGAGGCTCGCCTTGGCGCCAAACACGGCGCCGAGCGAGACCATGCCTTCGCCCAGTTGGGCGAGGATTTGTGATCCGAGCGAGCGGAGCGCCTCGGGCTCATCCACGGTGACGACGGCGGAGACGAACTTGAGCCCGTCGCGAGTGACCGCCTGCGCGACCAGCTCAAGGGCGAGGCCGGCGGCGGCCTTTTGCTCAAAGACTTTCAGCTTTTTTTCGAGCTCCTTTTGGTGGGCGAGGAGTGCTTCGAGCTTTTTGTTCACGTCGGCAGTGCCGGCGGAGAGATGCGCGCCGACTGCAGCCAGGGCGGCCTCGCGCGCGGCGATGAAGTCGAGCGCGGGCTGCCCGGCGACGGCCTCAATCCGGCGCGTGCCGGCGGCAATGGCCATCTCCGCGACCACTTTGACGGTGCCGATCTCGCCGGCGGTGGCGACGTGCGTGCCGCCGCAGAGCTCGCGGCTGTAGCCGCCGATGTCCACCACTCGAACGATCTTGCCATATTTGTCGCCGAAGAAGGCGAGGGTGCCCTTAGGCATTTTGTCGAACTCCGTCTCGTAGGACTCAACCTTGGCATTATCAATGACGCGCTCGTTGACGAGCTGTTCGATCTCCAGGAGCTGTGCATGGGTGACGGCCTCGAAGTGGGAAAAATCGAAGCGCAGGCGCTCGGGTGTCT
>JBAXLL010000364.1:0-2003 GCA_037134835.1 Verrucomicrobiota bacterium | reverse complement strand
AGCCTCCGCCGAAAACGAGGCGCAGGGGCAGCCCCGACCAGAATGCCCGGCCGAGTCGCCCGGGGCGCCGCCCGAAGTCGAAGCCAGGCCAACGCGCGGCGATCGCGTCGCGCGCCGCCAGCAGCGCCCGCGCATAAGGGCCGTAAACCGCCCGCCGCAGACGGTATGGCATGACACCGTATTCAAGTTGCCCCGACTGCCACCACCAGTCGCCCCAGCGCGGGCGGAAACGTGCGAAGTGAAACACCACCAGCGGCCACCCGTCGACTTGCACCGCCGCCCCGTCGACCGCGATCGCCGCGGTCGCCCAGTTCCACGGGGCGAGGTTGACGCCGGCATCCGGCAGGACGCGCAAGGCCGGCCCGAGCCGCGCCGGCCACGCGTCGAGGTACTTTTGATCTGCGTAGCGGTCGCCCTCGAGACGGTCGAAACACCATACCAGACACTGCTCCCGCCACGCGTCGAGACAGCTGCGCCCGGCACCGTCGGCCCGAAAGCTCAGAATCCCCACATTGAAACGGCCGTGCCGTTCGTAGCGCTGCAACCACGCAGGAAACCGGTGCGCGGTGACCAGCACGCTCGCGCCCGCCTCGTCCATCGCGCGGAAGATTGCCGCCGGATCGGCAAAAAAATACATATCCGCATCGAGGTAGGTGAGCCGCTGGATCTCCGGCTGCGTCGCCAGCAGCCAACGCGGCCAGCAAGGGGAAAGCGTAAAGTAATACTCCACTTGCGTCCGCTGCGTTTTGACGGCGAGCAACTCGGGATCACCGGCCTCCAGTTTGTCGAGCCGCCGCACGCGCACGGAGGCGCCGCCGAGCGCCCGCATGACCTCGGCGGTAAAGTCATCGAGCGCCAGCACCCACAGCACCGCCGCAGGGTCGTGGACCGCGAGCGAGCGCGCCAGCGCCAGTCCCTGCGGCAAAAAGCCGCGGTCGAAGTAGGTGCAGTAGTGGTTCATGGAACCGGCGAAAGATTCAGTGCGGCCCATCAACGCGGAGCCGCCGGCGGAACCGGTGTCACGCAACTCCGCCAGACGGTTCGCAGAAAAGCGCCCCAGATCTTCAGCCAGAGGTAGGGCCGCCGGGCAGGCGGCACCGCGAGTAGAACAAACGCGGACCAAGTGAGGGGGTTGTCCTTGTAGCGCTCGGAAAAAAGCATGCGGAAACGGGCGCCGCGCGGTAACGCAAAGAGGTCGGCAAACGACCGGCCGGATTGTTCGGATTTAACCCCCAGCGAAGCCCGCTGCGCGACCACCAACGCCAACCCGCGGGCGCGCAAGGTGAATTCGTAGTCCAACAAATAGTGCGGCAGGCGCTCCGGCACTAAGGGCCCGATGCGGACAAAATCCCCCCAGCGCAGGAAAAGGCCGCGTGTGGGCAGGCAGTTGACCTCCGCCGGTGAGCGGGCCGCGGTGAAGCGCAATTCCCGCAAATCCGCGGTCACGCCGCCCCCGTGGTCGATGACTGCCCCGGTCGCGGCATCCAGCTGCCGCGCGAGCATCAGGGCGCCAGGCCGCGCCGCCAACTCCTCCACCCCTTGGGCCAGAAAGTCGGGCCCGATCTCCACATCGTCGTTGATCAACAGAAGCACGTCGTTGTCGGAGATTCCGCCGCGCTGGAGGTGCCGGCAACCCTCGGCCAGGCGGTCGGCCCGCCACCAGTCGCCGGTGCCAGAGATGACGTCCACCTCGGGAAAGAGCCGTTGCACCGCCGCAGCCGTCCCGTCGGTGGAGCCGTCATCAATGAGGGTGAAGTGGAAATTACGGTACGTTTGGCGACCCAGAGCCTCCACGAACAGGAGGGTCGTGGCACGCCGGTTGTGGATCGGTAGCAAGAGGTGCACGCGCGGAGACATCGGCCGGGAGGCTCAGGGCGGGGGGTCGGGACAGAACAGCAACCGGCCGCGCAGCCGCCGATACAACGCCATGACGCCGCGGGCACGGAACCGCTCCCAGAGTCCACTCAGACCGACGCCTTGCGGCACCCGCAGGTAGCCGCGCA
>JBAXLL010000363.1:0-2028 GCA_037134835.1 Verrucomicrobiota bacterium | reverse complement strand
GGGCAGCACGACTTTCCTCGCCCGCGCACTGCGTTGCACGGAGGCCGATCTCGTCGCCGCACTCGCCGCGCTCGGCCTCGTCGCCAGCGAAACGGCCGGCGACAAGCCCACACCAACCGAGATCGGTGCCCACGCCTACTGGCTCAACCGCGACAGCCGTGGTGGCATCTGGATCAACGGCAACGCCCGCCGTGAAACCAACGGCCAGACGCCCGAGGCCGGAAATCAGAAGCCCGAGCACGACAACCCGCCGGCCCCGTCGGCTGACGCCTTCGCCGCCGCTCCGGTCGCCGACTCCTCGCCCGCACCAGAGGAAGCCGCCAAGCCGGCGGACGAAACCGAGGCCAAGCCGGCGAAAAAGCCGGCCAGCCGCCTCAGCCGGCTGGCGAGCCGGCTGCGACCGCGTTCTTCCCGCCCGGCGGAATAAGACCCACGTCGGTTGAGCTGCAGACTAGTCAGGTGAACCCAAGGCAGGGCGTGCCCGCTGGACGCGCCGCTCTGTGTAGCCCGGCACGTGAGAGCCGGGAAGTTGGGGTACTCGGGCAGGCGCGCGGGGACGCCCGCGCTCCCATCGGCTCAGACCGGCGGGGTGGCGGACTGTCGCTCTGCTCGGTAACGGCGACCCCGCCCTATAATGCGCAGTGACGCATTTTGGATTCGAACAGTGCGCCGGGACGTCGCGCTCCACCCTCACACGTCAAAATGCGTCACCACCGACCGTTCACCATTCGTGGTTTCAACTGCGTTTACAAGGAGGAGCAGCTCAGTTTCTGGCAGCTGGGTCGACGGTCTGCTCGTAGCGCGGTCAGATTGACCGTGCTACGGCGCGGCGCGCAAGGGCGGTGGCAAGAAACAGAGATGCGCCCTTTTCCAGGATCACTGCCGCCGGGCCACGAGCGAAAAATGCCCTGGCGCCCGTTGTTGAAACACCGTTGGCCGCTCAAACGGCCACGGCTCGCCGGGGATCAGCCGCCAGGCGGCATGGGTCCGTAGCATGGCCTCCACTTCCTCGAAATAAGGTCCGTGGTCGGTGCGAAAATAAAAAGGCGTCCCCGGCCCGGCCAAGTCCGCCATGTCTTGCAGAAAATTTTTCTGCAGGAGCCGGTGCTTGTGGTGGCGGCGTTTCGGCCAGGGGTCGGGAAACAGCACAAAAACCGCCGCCAGTTTCGCGCCCGGCGGCAACGCCGCGAGAAACAACCGGGCCTCGGCCCGTACAAAATGGAGGTTGGGCAGCCCGGCCCGGTGCTGCTTCCGCCTGGCGCGGTTGATGCGATCCAACTCCTGATCCACGCCTACGCACAGCTCGTCGCGGTGGGCCGCCGCGTAAGCCGTGAGAAAATGCCCGTGACCGCAGCCGATCTCCCACACGAACCGCCCGCCGGTCGGCAGGATGGACGCCAGTTCCCCGCGCAAGGCCTCGCGCCGCGCCGCCAGCTCCGCCCGATGCGCCGCGCCGGGCGGGGTGGATGGGGTGATGGCCGTGGTCTCCATGCCCAAGGACTGGCGCCCCGGCCGCACCGGGGCAAGCCGGCTAATCCGCCACGCTTTGGAGCCCAAACCGCCGGGGTACGGCCATCCCGCCCAACAACGGCTCGTAGCGCAGTCAACATGACCGCGTTTCCGAGCAGCACGGTCAGCTTGACCGTCCTACGGCACGGCACACATGGGCGGTTGCAAGAAACTGAGACGCGCCCTTTGTAAGGTTCAGGTGGGCGAGTAATGATACCGGGCCTTTGGCGATTTTCTAAAGGCTTTGGGTCAGCGGCTTGCAGCACATTTTCCTTTTTTGAGAATTATCTGTGAATAATTTTGAGCATTTACGTCCTCGGCGCGTCTATCCCCGTGTTCGCAAAATTCCCACTTTGGTTTGTGGTTTCAAGGTTTGCTTGATGAGAGGCGTCCCGTGCAAGGGGACGCCTCTCTTTTTTCTGGCCCTCGGCGGCCCCCGGTCACTGGCGAGAAATCTCCTTTTCTCCTGCCAGCTGGTTCGCCAAGTTTCTCCTCACACCCTCCTCCCCTGCCTATGAA
>JBAXLL010000362.1:0-2045 GCA_037134835.1 Verrucomicrobiota bacterium | reverse complement strand
GTGATATCCAGGTCCTGCGGGTCGAGCCGCACGTCCACCTCGCCCGCCTCGGGCAGCACGGCGACGGTCACGGTCGAAGTGTGGATGCGGCCGCCCGCCTCGGTGACCGGCACGCGCTTTACGCGATGAACCCCGCTCTCAAACTTGAGCTGCTTGCACACATCCGTGCCGCTCACGAGGAAGCTGACCTCCCTCAGGCCGCCGCGTTCGCTCGGACTGCCGCCCAACGGCTCGACCCGCCAGCCCTGGGCGTCGGCAAATTTCTGATAGGCGCGCGCCAGCTCGGCGGCGAAGAGGGCGGCTTCCTCGCCGCCGGTGCCGGCGCGGATTTCGAGGATGGTGTTGCGCGAATCGCCGGGCTCGGGCGGGATCATCGCCCGCAACACGGTGTCGCGGAGGGTGGCGCGGCGCGCGGCGAGTGCGGACAGCTCGGCGGCGGCCAGTTCACGCAACGCGGAGGCGGCGACGGGCGAGGCGGCGAGTGTCTCCGCCTCGGCGGTTTCACGCCCGAGTTGTTCCCAAGCCCCGAAATCGGCCGTGAGCGACGCAAGCTTCTGTTGCTCGCGCGTGACCTCGGCCGCCACCCGCGCGTCCGCATAAAAACCCGGCGCGGCCATGCGCGCGTTCAGTTCGTCAAGGCGGTGCTGGAAAGGTGTGATGTCGGGAAGGGTTTCCACGGAAGAGAAGAGACCGGGGACCCGTTACGGGTGCCAAGGGATCGAGAACATGAGACGGTAGCGGACATAACAGAAAAACGGCAGATGAGTGGCGATTTGCGGATTGCGCGGCGCGACGCGGCTGGCTTGGCTGGCCGCGTGCCATCGCGACGGCGGAAGGTTTGCCCGCTAGCGGTGTTGCCCAACAAAAATGGCCACGACTCTTTTCACGCAGAACACCATTGCGCTCATCTGGGATTTCGACAAGACCTTAATCCCGGAATACATGCAATCGCCCCTATTCCGCCGCCATGCGATTGACGAGGCGAATTTCTGGGTGGAGACCAACGCCCTGGCCGCGCGCTACCGCGAGCGCGGCTACCATCTTTCGCCGGAGATCGCCTACCTCAATCACCTGCTCACATACGTGCAGGCCGGGCCGCTCGCGGGCTTGAATAACCAGATGCTGCAGGCATGTGGCACGGAGATAAAATTTTATCCCGGGTTGCCCCACTTTTTCGACCACGCGAGGGGCTTTGTGCGCGAGAAGCCGAAATATGCCGAGCACGGCATCACGCTCGAACATTACATCGTAAGCACCGGTCTCGCGCCGATGATCCGCGGCAGTGCCATCGCGGCGCACGTGGACGGAGTGTGGGCGTGCGAATTCATCGAGAATCCGCTCCAGCCGGGTTTCCTCCAGCAGCGTGACCTGCCGCTCGATCCGCCCTCGGCGGAGATCGCGCAGATCGGCCTAGTGATTGACAATACGACGAAAACCCGGGCGATTTTTGAGATCAACAAGGGCACGAACAAAAATCCCGCCATTGATGTGAACGCGAAGATGGCCGCCGAGGATCGCCGCATCCCGCTGCAAAACATGATCTACATCGCCGATGGCCCAAGCGATGTGCCGAGCTTCGCCGTCGTGGAGGGCGGCGGGGGACGGGCTTACGCGGTCTACAACCCGGAACGACGCGATGAGTTTGCGCAGAATGACCGGCTGCTCCAGACGCGCCGGATCTCCGGCTATGGCCCGGCGGACTACACGCCGGCCAGCAGCACCGCGCAATGGCTGCGCATGCATGTCCACCAGATTTGCGACCGCATCGTGGCCGACCGTGAGGCCGCGGTGGCGCAGAAGGCGACGAAACCGCCCCGTCATCTTAATGTCGCCCCCGAAGACGAGGCTGCACGACGCACGGCGGCGACCCCGACGCGCTGGCCGAAGCAGGCGTCTTTCCTTGAAGGGGACAAATAAAAAACCGGCGCCCTTGAAAGGGCGCCGGTCGGCTTAAAGGTTGTTGCCGGCTACGACTGGGTCAGTCCACACATGGGTTAGAAGATCTCACGGGGCAGGCGTACCATTCGTGTTGGTCTGAGTGTTAT
>JBAXLL010000361.1:0-2092 GCA_037134835.1 Verrucomicrobiota bacterium | reverse complement strand
GGGCTGCTGCTCTACATGACCGTGCAGGCGTTGAATCCCGCCTGGCAATATGTCAACACCGGCGACCATTGGAACATGGTGGCGCTGTCGACGGCTGACTATATCACCTGGCTGCCGACCGGCATGCGGGCCCCGATGACGCCCACGGGCCCGACTTACTCATGGGAATGCATGAACGCCTGGCGCATGATTCTCATCTATGCCGCACCCTGGCTCACGGTTTGCGCGCTCTGGGTGGGAGTCACGCGGCGGGTGACGTTGCTGGCGCTGCTGTCCGTCATCGCGCTCAACGGGGCCGCCCTCGCGGTGATCGGCATCCTGGAAAAGGTGGCGGGCAACGGCAAGATCCTGTGGTTCATCAGCGCGGGCCGGGCCACCGGCTATTTCATCTCGACCTTCGCCTACAAAAATCACGCCGGCGCTTTTTTCAATCTCATCATCGCCGCCGCCGGAGCCCTGGCGCTCTGGCATTTCACCCGGGGCGACCGCCGCAGCGGCCGCGCCAATCCCGCCCCCCTCTTTGCGCTCTGTGCCGCGCTGGGCGGGATGATCATCCTGCTCAGCAATTCACGGGCGGCCACGATCCTTCTCATCCTCTTCGTGGTCGCCGTCCTGGTCGGCGGTGGCATCTGGCTGGCCCGGAGCGACTCCGCCGCCACCAGCCGCGCGGTGATCGGGCTGCTCGCGGCGGTCTTTCTGCTCTTCGTGGGCGGCGGAGTGATGGCGCTCAACTACGACGAACAGGTCATCGCGGGTCTGGAGCGGCTCACGACCACCGACCGGGCGATGTCCGTGGACGGCCGCCGCATCGCGGCCCACGCGACCTGGGAGATGGCGCAGGACCGGCTGATCACCGGCTGGGGCGCGGGCAGTTTTCGCTACTATTTTCCGGTAAATGAAAGAAACTACCTGATCTGGTATGAGACCAACAACCGTTGGGAATACGCGCACAACGACTACCTGCAGATCCTCGCCGAACTCGGCCTGATCGGCCTGCTCACGGCCGCCGCCGGCACCGCCTACTGGCTGTTCAAGCTCTTCCGCCATGGCGCGCACCTGCGGCCCCACTCCCTGGTCCTGCTGGGCGGACTATTGATACTCATGGCCCATGCGTGGGTGGATTTCCCTCTCTACTGCCCGGCCATCCTGCTGACTTGGTGCGTGCTCTGGGTGCTCGCCGCCCGCTGGGCCGAATTTGAAGACAACCGCGTCCGGGACTGATACCAACCATCTGGTAACATTTGGACGATGGGCCCGATAACGCCGGAAAGACGTTTCGGTCCCGGCTCTCCTGAGCCGGGTTACACTGAGCAGTATGAGCCTCAGACGACCCGACGCACCGGCACCACAAAATCCCGCCGAAACAGCAGGCTGATCAAAACCGGGGCGAACAGCAGCAGGGCGGGCACCAGCAGCGGTATCAGCCCGCCCAAGAGGAGGTAGCCGGGAGCCAGTCCGACCATCCCGCCCAGGAAAAACCCATGCCAGCTTCTGACTCCGGAAGCGCTCGCCATGGCCACCAGCGTCGCCAGTCCGGCCACCATCAGCCCGCGCGCCGGATCAACTTCCGCCGGATTGGAGAGTAGCGCAAACATGATCCCGACCAAAAAACTGACCGGTGCCGCCGCCACATCGTCATCATCCTCGGGCTTCTGCAGGGCGAACATCTGCACCAGCACCGCCAGCCCGAGCACTCCGAGCACCACCAAACCCCGGACGCGTTCGTCCGAGTTTTCCGTCACGGGCAGCGCAAAGTCGGGATTACTCAGCAACATCGTCCCGAGGTAGGCCCGCGGCACATCCAGCCAGAGCGCCGGCACTGTCACCCACGACTGCCAGATGGAGAAATCGTTGCCAGCCGCTGAAGTGGAGTCGAAGCTGCGCCAGCTGACCTTCCCGCCCAGCGTCAGCCCCAGCGGAAACAGGAGCAGGGCCAGCGCCTCGCCCATGTACATCCAGTCGATCGTTATGTTTGCCATGCACTGTCCTGCAAAAACGGCCCGCCCCGCCGACGCAAGGAGAAACCCAGCCCCCGGTCAAATTTTCGCCCTGCGCGCGCGCAACCACTCCGCCATCTCGTTGCGTGGTAGGG
>JBAXLL010000360.1:0-2096 GCA_037134835.1 Verrucomicrobiota bacterium | reverse complement strand
CCGGCGTGTCGCTCACGAGTCCACGCCTCCCGCCGGAACGCCTGTTCCGCACGCCCTTGCTTGTGCCGGCCGGCGAAAGCCCGTTTCTGAACAAGGAATCCGACGTCCTCGTCACCGGCCTGCTCGCGCTCAACGTCACGGTCAGCACCCCCATTCTCAGCCTCGCCGGATGGGACCTGTCCGGTTTTCAGCTCGTCGGCAAACACGCGATTACATTCACGGGCTCGACCCGCTTCACCGATCTCGCCGGCATCGACTACCTGCGTGTCTTTAGCCCGGAGATTGCGGTGCCCGCCGGCGCGGTGCTGAGTGCCGAATTTTCGGCCGGGTCCGTTCCGACGACATTCTACCTCGATGCCGACCTCGATTTTGTCCTCGCCGACGGCACGGTCCGAAATTCGGCTGGCGGATTAATCATCCAGTCCCACTCCGGCGCGCTGCGCTTCTCCAACGAAACGCTGATCGCGGGCAACCTGATTGGCGCGGCGACGGTGGTGCCGAGCGCCCTGAATCTCGATGCCCCTTTCGGCGTGCTGACGCTGGGCAACTCCCTGGTGCGCACGAGTGGTTCCGGCTTCGCCGCACTGGCCAGCACCTTGAACATCAGCGGCACGCGCTTCGAGCTCGGCGGAAATTTCTGGGCTGACGCCACGGACTCCGTGCAGCTCGACACGCTCACCTGGACCGGGCTGCCCGCGGGTGCCGTCTTTCAAGTCACGGCGGGTAATCTCATCTCCGCCCGTGCCCTCGGTTTTGATGGCTTCCGCGAAATCAATCTCGGGGCGCGGACCCTCGCGCTCGAGAACGTCCGTTTTCCGGCCGGCTCGACCGTGCGCCTCGTGAGCGAGCAAGGTCGTCTCGCTCCGCTGCCCAACAGCGGCCAGTCCGTGCAACCGGGCTTGGTCAATTTCGTGCGCGACGTCTCCTACGCTGGCCAGCCCGCGCAGGACTTCGTCCCCACCGCCGCCGGAGGCACCGGCCTGCAACCGCCCCAGATCACCGTCGGCAAACCGGGAACATGAACCCCTGCATTCGCATCAAACGCCTCCGGTCTGCGACCGTGATCGGCGCCGCTCTGCTCTCACTGACGTCTCCATTGGTCCGGGGCGCCACGGCACCGGCCGCGACCGTGCCCGAGCTGTTCGCCGGCGAGCTTGAGGATGTCGGCCCGCAATTTCTTCTCCTCGCTGCACCCCGGTTTCTTCGCTTTGAGCTTTGGACCGACCTCGAAATCACCGGCACCTCCAACGCCACTCTGGTCGAAAGTGGGCTCAAGGCTTCGACGATAACGTCCGCGCAGTTCGGCGGCACGTGGCACCTCGCGGAGCGCTCCTTCGCCGGCGGACGACTGGCCTTCGAGACTGGCTTCAAATTTCAGACCTATCGCTACGGACTCCTCGCCGGTCCCAAGGAAAAAATCAATTTCCTCGAAATCGATCGCAACAACTTCGACTTGGCTGGCGCTCACCTGCAGATCGGGTGGCGCCGGAACTCCTGGCGGGCGGGGCTGGCTTTTCGCGGCGTCTCCCTGCGCAATCGCGGCAACCACCGCGTCTTTTATGAGGAGCTCGCCACGGAATGGCAGGTCGCCCGCCAGTGGCACGCCAATCCGCGGCGCACCTGGATGCTCGGCCTCGACGGCGCCGCGCGCTGGTCGAACACCGACTCGTTTGGCCTGCTCCCGAACAGTTGGAACAGCCGCATCGAGCAGGGCCTTTTTGCGGTTCTGGACCAACTGCTCGGCGCCCGCTGGCGACTGCAACCGGCCCTGCGGGTGCAAGGCTCCCGCTACCTGCATCGCGATCGCCACCGATCTGATTTCCACACGTCCGGCCGGGTGAATCTCGTGCACCCGCTGGGAACCGCGGCGGAGCTCCGACTCGGGATCGGCTACGACCGTCGCACCAGTTCCGAGCTCATGATCGCGGATTTCCACAAATGGGACCTCGGTCTCGCCGGAAGTGCACGGTGGCGCTTCTGAAACGCCCAGCCATCAAGGCACCGTGAGCCAGGTCGGTGGACACTTTAAAAGCCCGGGACACCTCTGACTTTTTGCGGATGTTGTCCGTTCCCGAGGTAGGGACGCCTCTCCGAGG
>JBAXLL010000359.1:0-2104 GCA_037134835.1 Verrucomicrobiota bacterium | reverse complement strand
ACGATCTGAACGGCCGTGTTCATCGCGGCGCTGACGACGCCGACGTGCGCACCGCCGATGTCCTGGCACGTGGCCCACGTCGCGCCGAGCGTGAACATCGTGGCGGTCGCCCCCACGGAAAAGAGGCAGATGGCGGCTACCGGCTGGGACACCATGGTGGCCATGATCATCGCGATGCCGGCGATCAGGTTGCCGGTGACGACCACCCCCGCCCGGCCCCAGCGGAGCCCGAAATGCCGCACGGCCCAGTCAGTCACGGTGCCGCCGCAGAGATCGCCGGCGATGGCCATGAAAAGCGGGAGGCCAGAATAAAAGCTGAGGGCGTTGGCGTCGAAGTGATGCTTCTCCTTGAGATAGGTCGGCAGCCACGTGATGCAGAAATAAAACGCGACGCTGTTGGGGATGTAGCCGAGGCACAGCGGCAGGGTGTTGCGGTGGGCCAGCACCCGCCGCCAGTAGGGCCAGCCCGCGTGGCCGGAGGCGGCGGGCACACGGTTGGCGGCGATGAGCGCGCATTCGGCGGGGTTGGCGGCGGGATGCTCCTCAGGGGTGTTGCGGAACCAATGCCGCCAGGCCAGAACCCAGGCGACCCCGACGAGGCCGAAGACCACAAACACACCGCGCCAGCCCACGAGCCCATTGAGCTGGGTGGCGAAATAGGGCGTCAGCCCGCCCGCGAGGTGGGCGCCCGCGAAGAAGAGACCTTGCACGCGCCCGCGCTGCTGCCGTGGGATCCACTTCGAAAATGTCCGCGCCATGCAGGGCCACGCGCCCGCTTCACCGGCACCGAAGAGGAAGCGGATCACGACCAGTGAGGTGCGGTTGAACGCCGCCGCTGTCAGCATCGTGAGCGCCGACCACCAGAGGACGATCCGGGTGAGGACCCGGTGCGTGCCGATGCGGTCGGCCCACCACGCGGTCGGCACTTCGAAGAGCGCGTAGGCCAGCGCGAACGAGCCGAAGACGATGCTCATCTCCTGCTTGCTCAGGCCAAACTCGCGCTGGATGTCGGGGGCGAGCGTCGCGAGGCTCGCGCGGTCGAGATACGTCACCATCGCGAGCCCGATCATCAGGCCGATCACGGTGTGGCGCACATGCGTGGGCCGGCTGGCGGAGGCGAAGGGCGGGGAGTCGGGCATGGGTTAAAATATTAACTGGCGGTTGCCTGATGTAGTTGTCGAACGAAGTCCCGCCGCTCAGGCGGCGGGCTGCGGGAGCGGAGCGGCCGAAACGTAGCTCGGCGCGTGAGCGCAGGGATTCCGGCTCTGTCCTCAACGTCCCTTGGCCTCGTTGTTCGCCTTGATGACGTTCAGGAGTTCGGCCGGGTTGAAATCATCGGTGATGACCTGTGCGGCGGCGACTTCGCGCGGGATGGGCATGAGCTCGCGTTTGATCGCGGCAAGGTCCACGCGGCCTTCAAAACGTTTGCCGACCACGGCGGGGTCGGGCCATTTGGCGGGGTCGGTGATGATGGGCGCCTTATAGTTGACACCAAAGGCCATGACATTGCCCGAGCTGGGAGGATTGAGGAGGACAACCTGCGCGAAGACTTTCTGCATGGTCTTGATGTCGGCGTAGAACAGCTCGGTGCCTTCGTGAAGGTTGTTGATGAACACGCCCTGCTCATTCAGGCGCGCGGCGCATTCGCGGAGAAACTCTTCAGTCTTCAGGTGTGCGGGGACGTAGCCGCCGCGGAAGGCGTCGAGAAGGATCCAGTCATACCTGGCCGTGTCGCGCTTCATGAAAGCGCGGCCGTCCGAGATGGCGACAGGAGTTTTGTCCGTGGGCCGAAACTCAAGATGGGTCTGGCAGAGCTCGTAGATTTTTTGGTCCAGTTCGACGGTTTGGAGCAAGGCATCGGGGTAGGCCTTGGCGAAGAGGCGGTGGACGCCCGCGCCGCCGAGACCGATGATGAGTGCGCGTTTCGGTTCGGGCTGGAAAAACGCCGCCGCATAGACCGTGCGCGAGTATTCGAGGATGAGGTTGAGCGGGTCGGCCACATCCACGACGGACTCGTAGAATTCGCCGCGGCGCGAGCGGGCCCGCAGCTCGACGCGGGTGCCTTCGCGCTGGACGGTGAGGTTGTTGTAGAGGGTGTCGAACG
>JBAXLL010000358.1:0-2116 GCA_037134835.1 Verrucomicrobiota bacterium | reverse complement strand
GGCCCCCACCCCCGCAAACGTCTCGGCGGCCCGGCTCGAAGTTTATCCGACCGATTTGAAACTCGAGAGCCGCCGTGCCGCCCGACAGCTCGTCGTCACGGCCTATGTGGACGGCGAGGCCCGCGACGTCACGCACCTCGCGACCTTTCGCAGCAGCAACGGGCAGGTGGTGCAGGTCGCGCACGGCGCGGCGACGCCCACCGGCAACGGCACCGCGCGCCTCACCGTCGCGTGGGGCGGAAAAGAGTTTCAGGTGCCCGTGACGGTCGCCAATTTCACGCAGCCCGACCCGGTGCTCTTCAAGTTCGAGACGATGGCGGTGCTGACCAAACAGGGCTGCGCCACCGGCTCCTGCCACGGCTCGCCCGTGGGTAAGGCCGGGTTTGCCCTCTCACTTTTCGGCTACGACCCGACGATTGACCGCCGCTCGCTCACGCGCGACGGCTTCAGCCGCCGGATCAACAGCGTCGAGCCCGCGGAGAGCCTGATCCTGCGCAAGCCGCTGATGGAGCTCGACCACGTAGGCGGGAAAAAATTGCATAAAAACGAGGCCCCCTACCAGACCCTGCTCACCTGGATCGCCGAGGGGGCCAACGTGGACCTGCCCGCCGTCGAGTGCGTGCGCCTCGCGGTGTTTCCCGGTCCCGACCGTGTGCTCAAGGCCCCCAATCTCACGCAGCAGCTCAGCGTGCTCGCGTATTTCAGCGACGGCCGCGTGCGCGATGTCACGTCCATCGCCACCTACGACACGTCCAGCGCGGAGCTCGCCGTGGTGGACGCCGCGGGCCGCGTCACCGGCCGCCAGCGCGGGCAGGCTGCCATCAGCGTGCGTTACCTATCGCAGGTGCAGTCCGTCAATTTCACGACCATTGAGGACGTGCCGGGCTTCGAGTGGAAAGCGCCGCCCGAAACGAACTTCGTGGACACCTTGGTCAATGCGAAGCTGCGGCAGCTCCAATACGTGCCCGCCGAGACGTGCGACGACGCCACCTTCGTGCGCCGCCTCTACCTCGACCTCACCGGGCTCATCCCCACTGGCGACGACGCCCGCCGCTTCATCGAGAGCAAAGTGCCGGACAAGCGCGCCCAGCTCATTGACGAGCTGATCGCGGGGGAGGACTTCGCGCGTTTCTGGGCGCTCAAGGACGCCGACCTGATGCGCGTCTCGAAGACCCGGATGCGGGACGGCCGCGCCGAAATGTTTTCCGAGTGGCTCGTCAACGCGCAGCGGCAGGACATGCCCTACACGGACTATGCCCGCCGGCTGCTCACCGCCAAAGGCGACACCCTCGCGGTACCCGAGGCCAATTTCCTGTTTGCCATCGCCAAGCCCGAGGAACGCACCGAGATGACCGCCCAGCTGTTCCTCGGCTCCCGGCTCGACTGCACCAAGTGCCACAACCACCCCTACGAGAAATGGACGATGAACGACTACTATAGCCTCTCGGCCGTGTTTGCCCGCACCGCGTCGGACCAGGGCATCATCTCGACGACCGCCACCGGCGAGAGCGTGCATCCGCTCTCCAAGCTGCCGATGCGGCCCTGGGGCGCGACCGCCGCAACGCCTGACACCGCCGACCGCCGCGAGGGCTTCGCCAGCTGGCTCACGCAGCCCGACAATCCCCTCTTCGCCCGCGTCGAGGTCAACCGCCTATGGATGATGTGCTTCGGCACGGGCATCGTCGCCACTCAGGAAAACTTCGGCATGCAGGGAGATCCACCAACCCATCCTGAGTTGCTCGATACCCTCGCCTTCGAATTTTCCAAAGACGGCTGGGACGTCAAACGCATGCTCAAACGCCTCGTCATGAGCGCCACCTTCCGCCAGACGTCAGCCGCAACCCGCGAGAAATTCGAAGCCGACCCGAAAAACCAGTGGCTCTCCCGAGGACCGTCTTACCGGTTATGCGGCGAAGCCATCCGCGATCAGGCGCTTCTTGCCGCCGGGCTGTTAGTTGAAAAATCAGGTGGGCCCAGCGTGAAGCCATGGCAACCCGCCGGCATCTGGTCGGAGGCCGGGGCCTCGGGTGGGGACTATCAACCCGACTCTGGCGAAGGGCTTCACCGCCGCAGTCTCTACACGTTTTGGAAACGCACCGTGCCGCCGCCCGGGATG
>JBAXLL010000357.1:0-2117 GCA_037134835.1 Verrucomicrobiota bacterium | reverse complement strand
GTCGTCAATCACAATTGTTTAAACCTGACCCTTTTAGTCTTTTCCAATCAACGCGTCACGCTGCCCGGGGGCAGCGGCTAATTTTGAAATTAAACCAGAGCCATCCCACAGCCGCGGCTGAGTTGAGCGGGAGGGTTGGCTCGGCTGATTGATTTTTACCTGCCAGAAGGCAGGGGTGAAAAAGAAAAAAACAACGCAACCGAGCCGCCGCCACACTACGATTCTGCGCCAGCTCGTCGAACTCATTCCCGCCTACCTTGTGCCGAAGCTCGCACGCGAGACCGGCGTCGAGGACCAGGCCCGCACGTTCTCGCCGTGGAGTCACGTCGTGGCGATGCTCTACGCGCAGGTCAGCCACGCCTTCGGGCTCAACGATGTGTGCGATGCCCTGCGGCTCCAGGTGACCGCGCTCCTGGGGATGCGCCGCGCTACGCCGCCCGCGCGCAACACCCTCAGTCATGCCAACAAGGAGCGCGACTGCGCGCTGGCCGAACAACTCTTTTGGAAAATGCTGGCGCACCTGCAAGCCCAGCACCCGGACTTCGTCTGCGGCGGAAAAAAGTCCCTCGCCTGGCGGTTCCGCCGCGCGATCCACATCATCGACGCCACCACCATCCAGCTCGTGGTGAACTGCATCACTTGGGCGAAGCACCGGCGGCGCAAAGCCGCGGCGAAGTGCCACCTGCGGCTCGACCTGCTGAGTTTCCTGCCGCGCTTCGCGATCGTGGACACCGCCGGCGAGCACGACAACGTGCGCGCCCCGGAGCTGTGCGCCGGCCTGCAGGCAGGGGAAATCGTGCTCTTCGACAAGGCGTATGTGCATTTTGCGCACTTGTGGGCGCTGACCGGCCGGGGCGTCTTCTGGGTCACCCGCGCGAAGGACAATCTCGTGATGAAAGTGAACAAGTGCCTGCCCAAGCACGCCGACCCGCGCATCCTGCGCGACGATCTCGTGGTGCTCAAAGGCGTCCAGACCAAGCAAGATTACCCGCAGGTCGTGCGCCGCGTGACCGCCAAGGTCGAGGTCGACGGCGAAGAGCGCGTGATGGTTTTCCTGACCAACAACCTGGACTGGAGCCCCGTGACCGTGTGCGACCTGTATCGCTGCCGCTGGCAAATCGAAGTGTTTTTCAAGCAGCTCAAGCAGACCGTGCAACTGGTGGACTTCCTCGGCAACAGCGCCAACGCGGTGAAGTGGCAGGTGTGGACCGCGCTGCTCGTGCATCTGCTCCTGCGTTTTCTAGCGTGGCGCGAGCGCTGGGCGCACAGCTTCACGCGGCTGTTCACCTACGTGCGCGCGGCGTTGTGGCTGCGGCGCGACCTGGGCGAACTGCTGCGGCGCTGTGGGACAGCACCGGGGGCCGGCGGCGCGCTCCCGCCCAGCCGCCAGAGTGAATTCCCCGGTTTCGTGGCGCTGCTCATGGGACAGCACGCGTGAACTTTACGTCGTGAACTTTTTTTCACCCAGAAAATCATCCATCGCACCGATTCCATTCGCGACTCTGCTCCCGCTCCGGCGCACGCAGTTGCATCGCCGTGCCCGCTACCTATGGGACGGGACTGTCTACATTTTCTGGTTTCCGCAGTATTTGAGCAGCGTGCACGGCTTCGATCTGGCGAAGATCGGGATGACGGCGTGGATTCCCTTTGTGACGGCGGACCTCGGCAACTTGGTTGGCGGGTGGTTTACCGGTCGGCTGATCCGCCGCGGCGTCCCCTCCTCCCGTGCCCGCAAAACCAGTGTCACGATTTTTGCCTGCTTGATGACGGCGGCGATCCCAGCGGCGCTCGTGAGCAACGTGTGGGTGGCGATCGGGTTTATCTCCGTCGCGACGTTTGGCTATACCGGCTACAACACCAACGCGCTCGCGTTTCCGGCGGATGTGTTTCCGAAAAACATGGTCGGATCGATTTGGGGTCTGGCCAGCATGGGCGCGGGTTTTGGCGGCATGGTGTTTAGTTGGCTGAGCGGGCGCATGATCGATCTCTACGGCTACACCCCGGTGTTCATCGGCTACGGCCTGATGCCACTGGTCGCGCTGGCGCTGGTGCTGTTTGCGCTCGGTCCCCTGAGTCCGCTGCCGGAGTTTCAGCCCGCCACACGTAAGGAATAGTGG
>JBAXLL010000356.1:0-2121 GCA_037134835.1 Verrucomicrobiota bacterium | reverse complement strand
GCGAAGCTCCATGCCGAGACGACGAAGCCGCCCCCGCGCTACACCGAGGCCACGCTGCTCTCCGCGATGGAGGGTGCAGGCAAGCTCGTGGACGACGAGGAGCTCGCCGAGGCGATGAAAGAGCGTGGGCTCGGCACGCCCGCGACCCGTGCTGACACCATTGACGGCCTCATCAACCAGAAATATATGGAGCGCGGCTCGCGGGAGCTGATCCCGACGGCGAAGGCCGAGCAGCTCATCCAGTTTCTCGGCGCGGTGAAGGCCGACGCGCTCACGCAGCCCGCGATGACCGGCGAGTGGGAGTTCAAGCTGCGCCAGATGGAGCAGAACAAATTTGCCCGGACCAAGTTCATGGACGAGGTCATTGAGCAGACCAAGGGCATCATCGAGCGCGTGAAAGGATTTGAAGAGGACGACTCGGTCGCACGCGAAACGGACATCCCGTCCCCTACCGACGGCAAACCGCTGCGCGAGACGCTGCGCGGCTACAAATCGCAGGACGGCGAGTTCATGATCTACAAGGTCATCGGCGGGCGCAGAATGGAGGAGACCGAGGTGCGTGAACTGGTCACCAAGGGCGCCGTCGGCCCGCTCGATGGCTTTATCTCCGCGAAGACGCGCAACCGGTTCTCCGCCCTGCTCCGCCTTGTCAAGGACGAGGAAAAGCAAAAGTGGCTCGCGCAATACGACTTCGGGGACAAGGTGGATTTGGGCACGGTCGAGCCCTACTGGACCGATCCGACGACCGGTGGGGGACTGTGCGAGGTCGGCTCCAGCCATGTCCTGCGCGAACCGGACCCGGAAAAACCGGGGGCTTGGAAGCAGGCCTTCCGCATCGGCCGCCTCATGTGCCAGAAGGTCATCACCCGCGAGCATGCGATCGAGCTCGTGCGCGACGGCAAGACCGGGGTGATCGAAGGGTTTATTTCCAAGAAAGGTCGTCCGTTCAACGCGATGCTGAAGCGCGAAGGGGCGAAATTTTCGTGGGAGTTTCCGCCCCGCGCACCCAAACTCGACAAGGACGGCAAGCCCGTCGTTCGCAAGACCAAGGCCCCGCCCGATCTCGCGAAGGCGGAAAAAATCGGCGAGAGCAAAGGCTTCGGCGGGGCCGAGGTGCTCATCGCCGGCGACAGCTACTATGTACGCCGGGCCGACCAGAACAACCGCATCGTTTTCACGATGAAACGCCATATCTGCCAGAAGGAGATTCCCCCGGTTGAACTGATGCGCCTGCTCGACGAAGGGCGCACCAACCTCATCGAGGGGCTGATCTCCAAGCGCGGCTCCCCCTTTAGTGCCTTCCTCGTGCTGTCAAAAACTAAGACCAAGACGGACTTCGAGTTCCCGCCGCGCTGAAAACAGAGCTGAGCCCGAGGGCGGTTCGATTGGCGGAACCGATCAATGCTCCCGCTTGGGATCAAGGTGTAAATTTGCCCGACCAGCTGGGCTTGGGGGCTGGAAAAATGGCTGAAACCGCGACACCCGCGGTATCGTCTTGATAAGGCAATCATCATTCTTGGGCTTGCCTCTGACTCCGACACCGCTCCATTTTTCAACTTCCTGCCTCCAACTCAACTGACCAACCCCTCCCCACATGCCCACACCACTTCCCACCCAACGTCCAATTACTTCGACTCGCTCAGCACCCCAGGCGAAGAAAAGCAACCTGAGCTACGTCATTATCGCGATGCTGCTCGCCAGTCTTGGGGCCGGCGGCTATGCTTGGGTCAAACTCGATGACCGGGTGGCTAAGATTGAGGCGAAACTGGCTCCGCAACCGCTCCGTGCCGGCGTGACTGCTCCCGGTGCCGTCACCGATCCAAATTTCCCTAATCCCGGTGGATTCGGCGGGGGTGGTGGTCCTGGTGGTGGTCGTGGCGGCGGTCGTGGTGGCCGCGGCGGTTTGAGCGCCAGCACCATCATGCAAACTTATGGCGTCAACCTCAGTGATGCCCAAGTGACCCAGCTTGATACCCTCCTGCAACAGCGCACGCAGCTGCGCACCGCAGCACGGAACGATCTGGGCGATCCCAATGCTGCCGATACCAGTGCCCTTGACAACCAGTTGGTGAACATCGTGGGGCTGGATGTTTTTTCGCAAATGCAGCAGCAGCTGAATGG
>JBAXLL010000355.1:0-2129 GCA_037134835.1 Verrucomicrobiota bacterium | reverse complement strand
TAGCCGCTGAGGAAGCAGTTGGTAATGGTGACGTTCTCGGTGACGCGCGCCACACCGAGGCCGTGCGAAGACTTCAAGCACAGGCCGTCGTCCCAGGGGGAGTTGATGGCGCAGTTGGAGACCCTCACGTTGACGCAGGCATCAATGTCGATGCCGTCGCGGTTGGTATCAATCTGCAGGTTATCAATCGTGAAATTGTCCACGCCGGTGGCGAGGATGGCGAAGTGTCCCCCGTGCAGCATCGTGAAGTCGCGCAGGGTGACGTTGCGGCAGTTCTTGAGCGCGATGGCCTTGTTGCCGATGCCATCGGGCAGCGTGTCGCGCGCATTGGGATAGTTAAACGGGCCCGGCACCAGATCGGGTCGTTCGGGCAAGGTGACCACGCCGTCGGCCGCGAGCACGTCGGGCAGCTCGCCGTCCGGCGTAGCCGGGGGCGTCGCGCCTACGGGGAGCGAGTCCCGGCCGTTGCCGCGGCTCAGGCCGCGCCCGTAGATGCGCCCGAAACCCGTGATGGAGACATTCTCGAGGTTCTCGCCCCAGATGAGACTGTTGTGCCAGTGTGTGTGGCCGAAATCCTGGAACTGGCTCCAGGCATTGGGCTCGGCGGCATCATAGCCCCCGGGGGTGCCGGCGGGCGGCGGATCGGCTGCGAGGAGGGTGGAGCCGCTGTCGAGATGGAGCGTGACGTTGCTCTGCAGATGAATCGAGTAGCTGGCGTAAGTGCCGGCGGGAAACCACACCGTGCCGCCCCCCGCCGCAGCCGCAGCGGCGATGGCGCGGTTGATGGCGGCGGTGTCGAGCGTCCGGCCGTCGCCCGTCGCACCGTAGGCTCGCACGTCAAAGGTCAGCGCGCGTGTGGGTGATGCGGCGGGTGGAGGATTCGTAGCACCATGGCCGACGTGCGGGAGCAGTAATGACAGCAGGACGGTGGGGAGGAAGGGGTAGCGCATACGATTCAGAACGAGAGCAGGTTTGTTCCGGCCAGCGCAAGCCATGGCGTCATCTCGTCTGACTTGAAGCCAACGATTTATCAACCCAGACTCTGCCCTTCCTTCTTTTGCCTTTGCCGTAATTTGACGACGCCGTCCGATGCCTGCCTTGAAACCCATCAATCAATTTCTCCTCCAGCACAACCTGCGTATCGCGCAGAATCCGTGCATCTCGCCCGACTTCTGCCTCGACTGGCCGTCGCTGCGGGGGCTCTTTTCCGATCCGTCCGCCCTCGGGCTGGTCTTTCACGACAAGTCGCGCTTCGCGACGGCCGAGGGCACCTGGACGCTAGTGGAGCACCAGACGACGGGGGACTGCGCCTGGCGGTTGGAGTCTGCGTCGCTCAGCGATCCGAGTCAGATGCTGGCCGATGGTGTTCTCTCCAGGCCGGGCCGGGCCGCTTTCCCGGCCACGTGGGAAAACCTGCTCAAGCTCAAAAATCTCGTCCAGGCGCACGATCCGGCCTCGACGATTTTCCCGACGGCGGGGACCGGCCTTGGCCACGGCACGATTGGGGTGGGGGCGCGGTTCACCACATTGCACTGGCCCGCGGTGGAGTGGGCGATGAGCGCGCTCGAGCTCGGTCTCACCGCCAACCAGAACTCCATCCCGCGCGAGCTGGTGTATGACGTGGAGGCCATGCTCGGTGGCCGGCTCGACACGGTGCCGTTTCCGTTTATCGGCACCCAGGTTCCCGAAGGTCATCAGGGCCAGAGCGTCGAGGGCATGAGCCATGGCAGTGTGCTTTCGAAGCTCAAGACCGGCTTCCATCACCGCAAGATTGCCTGGTCGTTCAACGCCGATCACCAGCCGATCGGCGGCAAGTTCGACACCCGGGAGGACGCTCTCGTGCGCGGCTGCCTCCTCGCGAGCTATATCACCTTCGACCTGTCTCCCGAGCTGGCGCTCAACCAGCCGGCCAGGCTGGGCGACATTCCGGCTGACGTGGTAGCCAAAACCCGCGCCCGGGTCGCCGCCGCCGGCGTGCAGCTGGATGGCGCGGCCTTTGACGCGCTGCTCGCCACCGTTTGGACGCCGATGCTGAAGATGAAGCGGCGCGACGAGCGTTACGCTGCCGCCCGTGCCGCTGCGTTCACCACGCCGGTCGGGCGCACCTACCTGCGCGAGCTGTCCATTGA
>JBAXLL010000354.1:0-2131 GCA_037134835.1 Verrucomicrobiota bacterium | reverse complement strand
GCGACAAACGGGCCACCGGCCATCGGGGCGGAAATGACCTTGGTGCCGGTCTCGGCCGCGACCTCGGGGTCGGGCAGGACGGTCTCGATGCCGGCCAGGGGGAAATCCTTGCGCAGCGGGAAATGCGGATAACCGTCCCACATCAGGATGCGACGCAGGTCCGGATGCCCCTCGAAGCGGATGCCGAACATGTCGTAGGCCTCGCGCTCGTGCCAGTTGGCGCCGGGCCACAGGGCGGTCGCGCTCGGGGCCACTGGCTCGGTGTCACCCGCGCAGGGGGCGGTCACACGCACATAGTCGTGCCCGGTGGTGGAGAACAGGTGGTAAACGACGGTGAAACGCGGCGAGGCGCCCTCAGCCCAGTCGACCGCCGTCATATCGGCCAGCATGTCGTAACCCTGTTCATCGCGCAGGAAACCCAGCACGGCCAGCAGCTCGTCGAGCGGGACGTTGCACGCCGGATGGTCCAAGCTGGCGCGCTCGGCCACCCGGGGGAATTTCTCCCGGAGGGCGGTCAGGACGGCGGCTGGGGCGGACATTGCGCGGGTCGGAAAGAGGATCAGGCCGTGAAGAGCTTCGCGGCCGAGCGCTCGCGTTTCACCTTGGTCTGGAGCTTCATCAGGGCATCGAGCAGCGCCTCGGGCCGCGGCGGGCAGCCGCTGACGTAAACGTCGACCGGAATGATCCGGTCCACTCCCTGCAGGGTCGCGTAGCTGCGGTACATGCCGCCCGTGCTGGCGCAGGCACCCATGGCAATCACCCACTTCGGCTCGGCCATCTGGTCGTAGATCCGGCGAACCGACGAGGCCATCTTGTAGGTCACGGTGCCGGCCACGATCATGCAGTCGGACTGCCGGGGGGAGAAGCGCATGACCTCGGCCCCGAAGCGGGCGATATCGAAACGCGACGACGCCGTGGCCATCAGCTCGATCGCGCAGCAGGCCAGGCCCATCGGCATCGGCCACATCGAGTTGGTGCGGATCCAGTTAATCACGGCATCCGCCCGCGAGACGATCACTTCGCCCTCGATCTTGCTGTTGTAGGCCAGCTCGGTGTTCGCGGTTACCATGATTGGGTCGTTTGTAAGGCTCGTAAACCGTCGGACCGTACCATCCGAGGGAAGCCGGGCAAGAGGGTTTTGGGTGACAGATTTGTGCTAACAGCAAACCCGATGCCCGGACTTCGGAATTTACTGAATCTCAGGGCGATGGCTGGGCTCGGAAAAAGTTTGAAACCCCGCCGGTCGGGCAGCAATTCGGCACATTTATACCAGTTCGGAGGGAAAAGGTCGGCCGCCGCCACGCCGGCAGCCTGCGGCAGGCCCACGAATAACAAGAGGGGCGGCAACCTTCGTCTCGGGTTGCCCAGATTTTCCGTTGACCCGGGAAACGGCTTAAACCTTTGTTTGGCCCCTTCGCCAGTCGGGTAGGTTGTGGAAACACGCCAGCCCGGGGCACACCGGAGAGGTGGCAGAGTGGTCGAATGCGCGTGCTTGGAAAGCACGTGTTCTCGCAAGGGAACCGGGGGTTCGAATCCCTCCCTCTCCGCCAGCCTTCGCCGAGCCTACGGCTGGCTGCGCCAGCTGAGGCACGGACGAAGGCTGCGGGCCGTAGTCTGCGAAGGCCGGCATTTCGATCCGCAACTGTCGAAAAACGCAGATCGAGTGAAAGATCGGAGTGCTTTTCTCCGTTCTCCCGGTGATGCCCTACGTCTACTTGACCCAAAGCGTCCATGCTTGCGGCCGACACTATGTCGGGGAAACCGCCGATCTGCGCTGCCGACTTCAAGCTCACCATGAAGGTCGATCCGTCTACACCCGCGGACTCAAGCCATGGGTGCTTGTCTGTTACGTAGGATTCGCTTCAGAAACCTCAGCCAAGTCGTTTGAGCGGCACCTGAAGAGTGGTTCCGGCAAAACCTTCCTGAGGCGCCATTTCCGCTCCCATGATGCCTCAGACGGGCGGCGACGCTAAAGGCGGCCTTACTTTCGGCTCTTTTTCTTCGCGGCCGGCTTCTTGGCCGGGGCTTTCTTCTTCGCGGCGGGCTTCTTCTTGGCCACAGGTTTCGCCGCTTTCTTGGCCGGCTTCTTGACCGCTTTCTTAACCAGCTTCTTGGCCGGAGACTTCTTTTT
>JBAXLL010000353.1:0-2141 GCA_037134835.1 Verrucomicrobiota bacterium | reverse complement strand
GGGGCACCGAGCACAAAGCCGGTGAGCAGCGAGGGAAGAAGGAATTTTAGAGGATGCGGCATGAAGAGCCAGAGACAGGAAATTGGTGGGCGCGGACCCGGGATGTCGGGGCAAAAAAAACCGCCGGCGCGGTGAAGCGACGGCGGTGAAAGGGTCCCAGGGACCGAAGCCTTAGCGCTTCGAGAACTGGAAGCGCTTGCGCGCGCCGGGCTGGCCGGGCTTCTTACGCTCCTTGGCGCGGGGATCGCGCTTGATGTGCCCCGCCTTCTTCAGGGGGATGCGGAGCTCCATATTCATCTTCTGCAGGGCGCGGGCGATGCCGTGGGCAACCGCCCCAGCCTGGCCGGCGACGCCGCCACCCGTGACATTGGCCGTCACGTCGATCTTCTCGCGGAGGCTGACGGTCAGGAGCGGCGCGTAGGCCTGCTTGGAGAAATTCTCGTGGGAGAAGTAGCTGTCGAAGGTGCGACCGTTGACGGTCAGCTTGCCGGTGCCCTCGGTCAGGCGGATGCGCGCGGTGGCGGTCTTGCGGCGGCCCGTGGCGATGAAGATGGTGGCGGTAGTGCTCATGAACTAAAAGCGAGGATCAAACGGAGACCACAACCGGGTTCTGGGCATCGTGGTCATGCTTCGGGCCGGCGAAGACGCGAAGCTTGGTCAGCATCTTGCGGGCGATCCGGTTCTTCGGGAGCATGCCCTTCACGGCGTGCGTGATGATGAACTCGGGGTTCCGGGCCCGCTGCTGGGCCATGTTGCGGAAGCTTTCGCCGCCGACGAAGCCAGAGAAGAACATGTACTCGTTCTGCACTTCCTTCTTGCCGGTGAGGACGACCTTCTCGGCGTTGATGATGACGACAAAGTCGCCGTTATCCACGGAAGGAGTGTAGGCGGCCTTGTGGCGGCCGCGGATGATGTTAGCCGCTTTAACAGCGAGACGGCCGAGCACCTTGCCCTCAGCATCAATAAGATGCCACTTGGGTTGCACGGTCTCCTTTTTGGCAAGGAAGGTTTTCATGGGAAAAGGGGCCAAGTGCTAGGGTCTGGGGAAATCCTGTCAACCCTTTGTTCGACAAAAAACCCTGCCCGCACGGGCGGAGATGGGGCGGAGGCGTGCAGCCCGGGTCAGAAGCTGATGGTTATGCCGGCGGTGAACCAGGTTTTCTCCTTCGGCGCCCCGGTCAGGGGAGTCACGTTTTCATTCCGGACATAATGGCCGGCCACCGTGAAGGTGGCGTTGCGCGCCAGCTTGTATGGAATGCTGACGTCGACCCCGTAATAGCTGTAGGACTCGTTGACCGGAGCACCGGCGGCATCCGGGGCGCCATCGCGCATCCGGACAGTCCCGGCAAATACACTCGTCTCCAAGGTCGCCGAGTTCACCCCGCCCACCGGCATCTTGTGCCCGATCGAGGCTTGGACGGTGTCGGACTTGAGTCGGAAATCATGATAGTAGAACAGGCTCGGGGTGAGCGGAGCCATGTCGTACGAGGAGCCGATCGAGACTTCGGAGGTGTCCTTGGTCTGCCCCAGGCTGCCCTTGGCCTCGGGGTACAAGTAATACGTGGCGGCGCCCTCGACGGAGAAGCGGCTGTTCACGTTCCAGCGGGAACCCGTGTAGAGGTCGATCTCGTCGTCCTCGTTCTTGGTGATCGGCTGGTTGCTCCAGAACCCGGCATTGAAATTGCCCACGGCGACCTCGACCGAGGGCTGGAATGAATCCCCGGCGGACTTGATGCCGCGAAAAACGTACTCCGACGTGTAAGTAAAGTCCGTGGTGACGGTGTAGGCCGGCACCGGATCGGCCGCGCTGAGCACGGAGCCGGTCGCCAGGGCCGCAAGGAGGAGGGTGATTTTTTTCATGGGTGTTCGTTGGGGTTGCCGGCACCGGTCCACGTCCCGGCGGCTCCCTGACCTGAGAAACAGCATCGCGTTCCCGGCAGGGGAAATCAACGGTGCAGTCATGCGGAATCCGCTTCTTGCCAGCAGCCTTTTCGGACTCACCGGCGTTGTTCTTGGCGCCTTTGGCGCGCACGCCCTGCATGACCACCTCGTGGCCCGTGGCACCACCGGCACTTGGGAAACGGCGGTCTTCTACCAGCTGATCCACGCGCTGGCTTTGCTCGGAGTCGGGCTCACGCCTG
>JBAXLL010000352.1:0-2144 GCA_037134835.1 Verrucomicrobiota bacterium | reverse complement strand
GTTCAACGCAGGCCAAGGATCTCGCCGAGGCCACCCTGATAGAATCCTAACAACACCGAGGCAGCCGCCAGCAACGCGAGCACCAAACCGGGTATCAGGCCAATCGGCGTGCGCACGGGCTGGCGCGTGGTGGCCGGGTCGCGTGGCTCTTCGAAAAACGCCTCACGAATCCAGCCGAAGTAATAATAAATTGAAAGCACCACCCCCACGACCGCCACCGCAAGCAGCCAGTGGAGCCGTGCCTTGAAAGCGACGATGAAGACGAGCAACTTGCCCATGAAGCCCGCCAGGGGCGGGATGCCGGCCAGCGAGCCGAGACCGATGGCGAGCACGGTGGCGAGAAACGGGTGGGTTTTGCCCAGCCCCGCGTAGTGCTCGCGCCGTTGGTCGGCGTCATCTTCGCCCGCGAGGTGCGTCATGACGCCGAATACCGCGAAAGAGGCCAGCAGGTAGCCGAAGAGGTAGAAAATCACTGCGCCTTGGGCCAGCACCTGGCCGTGAAGGGTCGCGATCACGCCGAGCAGCAGATAGCCGGCGTGCGAGACTCCGGACAACCCGATGAGGCGCTTGACATTGCCCTGGGAGAGCGCGGCGAGATTGCCGAACAGGATGGTCGCCGCCGCCATCACGCCGAGCACCGTTGTGACCAGGGGCGTATAGGGCGAAAAAACCTGCGCGAGGGTCAGGAGCACCGCAAAGCCGGCAGCCTTCGATCCGACGGCGAGGAAAGCCGTCACGGGGGTGGGCGCGCCCTGATAGACATCGGGCACCCAGATTTGGAACGGTACCGCGCCGATCTTGAACGCCACGCCCGCGAGCACGAGCACGATGCCGGCCGAAGCGAGGAAATTATTGGGATTCACCACCAAAAAGTCGTGAAGCTCACGGAAGTTCATGGCGTTGTCCGACGCACCTTTAAGTCCGGTCAGGCCACCGACACCGTAGAGCAGCACAATGCCAAAGAGCAACAACCCGGAGCTGAGAGCGCCGGTGATCAAGTATTTCAGTCCGGCCTCAAGCGAGAGCGGGTTGGCCCGCGTGTAGCTCACGAGGATGTAGAAGCCCACCGTCACCGTTTCCAGCGCCACGAAGAACATGACGAAGTGATTGCTCTGCACGAGCAGCATCATCGCCGCCGTGACGACGGACACGATGGCGAAGAACTCGGTCCTGGGCATGCGCTGTTTCGCCAGCGCGATGGCACCGAGCACGCTCACGAGCACCGCCGTGATGAGAAAAAACACCCGGAAGATCTCGCCAATCCGGTCATGCTGGATCAGTCCGCCGAAGGCCACGGTGGTCGCCGCATCGGCGGCACGGTGAAACCCCGCCAGGACGGCGAGCAAGAGGCCGACCTGACCGAGAATCGCGGCAAACGGAATGACTCCGTGCTCTTTCTTCGGGAGCAGCCTTTCCAGCCCAAGCAGCGACAGCGCGAGGCAACCGAGAAAAATCTCGGGCGCGATGGATCGCCAGTCGTTGGTGAGGGCGAGGTTTTGGAGGGTTTGAATCGGCATCGGGACGGAAAATCAGGGCCGCACAGCGGACGCGAGCTTGGCCGCGGCCGCCACGGCGGCGGATGCAGGATAGAGGGTGGTGGCGGTGGCGTTGATCGGCCCGGAAATCGCGCGCGGCCAGAAGCCGATAAACAGCAGGGCGGTGAGCAGCAGGAGCGCCGGGATTTTTTCCGACCAACGCAGGTCGACCGGTGGGTTGGCGGTGGCGACAGTGGCGAATGCCTCGGTCGGCGGGCCAAAGAAAATTTTGGCGGCTGCGCGCAGGCCGTAAATCGCCGAAATGACCACTCCGGCCACGGCCAGCGCGGTGAGCAACGGCGAAAATTTCCAAGCCGCCACGAAGATGACCAGCTCGCCCCAGAAATTGGCGAAGCCCGGCAGACCGGCGCTGGCAAACGTCGCCGCCACGAAGAACGCCGCGAGCACCGGCGTCTGTCGCGCGAGGCCGCCCATCGCATCAAGGTCAAACGTCCGGGTCCGATGCCAGATGCTCGTCGAGAGCAGGAACAACAGCGCGACGGAGAGGCCGTGCGCGACCATGAGGAGCACCACGCCACCTGCGGCCGCCGCACCGCCACCCGCCGCGAGACATGCGACCCCGAGAAACGCATAGCCCATGTGCATGAC
>JBAXLL010000351.1:0-2146 GCA_037134835.1 Verrucomicrobiota bacterium | reverse complement strand
GGCTACGGCTGCACCACCTGCATCGGCAATTCCGGCCCGCTTGATGCCAATATCGAGGACGCCGTCGTGAAGCACGACCTCATCACCGCCTCGGTGCTCTCGGGCAACCGCAACTTTGAGGCGCGCGTGCACCAGAACGTGAAGGCGAACTTCCTGATGTCGCCGCCGCTGGTCGTGGCGTTTGCCCTCGCGGGCCGCGTGGATCTCGATCTCTCGTGCGAGCCGCTGGGCCAGGGCAAGGACGGCGCGCCGGTCTATCTGGCGGACATCTGGCCGACGCTGGCCGAAGTGCGCGATGCGATGCAATCCGCCCTCAAGCCCGAGGTCTTTCGCAAGCTGTACAAAAACTTCGCGGCGCAAAATCCGAAGTGGAACGAAATCCCGGCGTCCGTGGGGAATGTCTACGAGTTCGACGCCAAGTCCACCTACATCCAGGAGCCACCGTTCTTCCTGAACTTCGCGATGACGCCCGGTGCCATCCGGCCGATCACTGGCGCGCGGGCCCTCGGCATCTTCGGCGACTCGGTTACGACCGACCACATCTCACCGGCCGGTGCGATCAAGAAGAGTTCGCCCGCCGGGAAGTTTCTGCTCGAACACGGGGTCACGTTTGAGGATTTCAACTCCTATGGCTCGCGGCGCGGCAATGACCGCATCATGACCCGGGGCACGTTCGCCAACGTCCGCATTAAAAATCTCATGCTCGGCGGCAAAGAGGGTGGCAACACCCTCGGGCCTGACGGGACGGAAGTTTCGATCTACGACGCGGCGATGGCCCACCAGAAGAACGGCACCCCGCTGATCGTCCTCGCCGGTCAGGAATATGGCACCGGTTCATCGCGGGACTGGGCGGCGAAGGGCACCAACCTCCTCGGTGTGAAAGTGGTGGTTGCGCAAAGCTTCGAGCGCATCCACCGCTCCAACCTCGTCGGCATGGGCATTCTCCCGCTCCAGTTCAAGGAAGACACGACCGCCCAGACCCTCAAACTCGACGGCACCGAAACCTACGATGTGGTGGGCCTGACCGCCGACATCAGGCCGCAGCAAGATCTCACGCTGAAGATCTCCCGCCAGGGTGGGGCGGTCGAAAACGTCCCCGTCCGCTGCCGGATTGATACGCCCATCGAGATTGATTACTATCAACACGGTGGGATTCTGCCCTACGTGCTCCGTCAAATTGTGGCAAAGGTGTAACGCTGCCGCTAGACGACGCAGACGCGCGGGCCTTGATTTTGCGCGCCGTCGGCCCAACTTGTCGCACCACCTTATCGCCATGCCCGAAGCCGCCAAGCCCGTCTATCTTGTGAATACCGCAGCCGACCCGGTAGTCGTGCGGGTCGAAGGCCGCGCCTGTTTTCAAAACAGCGCCGGCCTGCGTGATTTTTTCACTACGATGCTGGTGCAGGAAAAACGGAGTTTCGTGCTGAACCTCACGCACTGCACCGGTATGGACAGCACCTTTTTGGGCGTACTGGCCGGGGCGGCGCTGGAGCTGCGCCGGCTTGTCCCCGTGGGTAGCCTCGTCATCTGTGGGGCCGGACCCCGCAATCTGGAATTGCTGCAAAACCTCGGCTTGCACCGGCTGCTCACGGTCGAGGCCGGTGCGGCCCCTCCCGACGACTGTTCGCCCTTGGGGGACACAACGGAAAAGGATGAGCTGGCTAATGCGCGTCTCGCGCTCGAAGCGCACCGGAACCTGGTGGCTTGCGACGCGGCCAACCGCTCCCGGTTTGAGGACGTGCTGACATTTCTGCAAAAGCGCGTCGAGAAGGGCTGAGGACACGCCGCCGCGAGGTTCCCCCCTCCGTCGTAGCGCGGGCAACCTGCCCGCGCTCCCTCGGTGCTTCCATCCTTCCGCGTTTCCGCGATCAGCTCTGCCTGATCTCCGTTACCTCTGTGCTCACCTGTTCAAATCCGGGTTTGTAATTCCACCTCCGCGATCTTTGCGAACTCCGCGTTGAAAGGTCTGATTTCTCCAGTTCTGGCTCAGTGTCTTCTGTGACTTGTGGTTCAATTTTTGGTCTCCGTTTGTACAATCCGTGGTCAAGTTGAACTGCGGAATTTAGGCTTATGGGCGAGGCTCAATCAACTCCGCTCCGGCCGGCGGCCACGTGGCGAGTGCGGCGGCGGCGGCGGCTTCCTCGGC
>JBAXLL010000350.1:0-2165 GCA_037134835.1 Verrucomicrobiota bacterium | reverse complement strand
GTGGAGCCTGTGGCTTCCGCTGGCCGGGCCGGTGCTGGGGTTTGTTTCGCTGCAGGTGTTCGAGGTTGGCCGGCGCGTCATTGCGGAGCAGAAGGCCAAGCAGGAGATCAAAGGGATGTTCGGCACCTACGTCTCGCCCGCGCTCGTGAGTAAGATGATCGATTCCGGCACGCCGCCGCAGCTGGGTGGCCACGAGGAAGAAATCACGGCCTATTTCAGTGACATCCAGGCATTTTCCTCCTTTTCCGAAAAGCTCACCCCGGCACGCCTCGTGGAGCTGATGAACGAATACCTCACCGCCTGTACCGACATCGTGCAGGAACAGGGTGGTACGCTCGACAAATACATCGGCGATGCGGTGGTGGCGATGTTCGGTGCGCCCATTCCCCTTACCGACCATGCGTTTCGTGCCTGCGTGGCTTCGCAGCTCGTCCACCTCAAGCTTGCGGAGTTGCGCAAAAAATGGGAGGCTGAGGGCGACAAATGGCCGCAGATCGTTTGGCGGATGCAGTCGCGCATCGGCCTCAACAGTGGGCGGGTCATCGTCGGCAATATGGGCAGCCGCACGCGTTTCAATTACACGATGATGGGAGACGACGTGAACCTAGCCGCCCGCATGGAGAGCGGCTCGAAGCAATACGGTGCCTACACCATGTGCGCCGAGGCGACCAAGCTCGCCTGCGAGAAGCACGGCGGCGACCGGATTGTATTCCGCTACATGGACAAAATCGTCGTCAAAGGCCGCAGCATCCCCGTACCGACCTACGAAATTGTCGGCCTGAAGGAGAACGTTACTGCTCAGACGCATGAGTGTCTCGGGGTGTTTGCCGAGGGCATCACCCGTTACCTCGCCCAAGACTGGGCTGGGGCGGAGACGCTCTTCCGCAAAAGCGCCGGGTTGGAGCCCAATATCCCCGGCAAGACTCCCGGGGTCGAGTCTAACCCCTCCCTCGCCCTCATCGCCCGCTGTGGCTATATGCGCGAGCACCCGCCCGGCCCCGGCTGGGACGGGGTTTTCCACATGAAGGAAAAATGAAACATTTGGGTGTCGGCCCCCCTTTTTCCAATCTCTCGCTTGACCCTCTCAAAAATAGTGTTTGCGCTTCGGGTGCTACTTGTCTGCATTTCGTACACACACCCATTGCTCTAATTTTTCCGTCCCCTTTCGCGCCATGAAAACCTCGCCCGTCCGTTCTGTCATCCTTGTCGCCGGCCTCGTGCTTGGCTCCCTCTCGGCCGTCGCCGCCAGTGCGCCGAATGAGGCTACCGTGCTTAAGGTTACCGGCACTGCCACCGCCACGCTACCGGGTGGGGGGACCCCGCAGACCCTTCGCGTTAACGACAAGATTCCCCAGGGCGCGACCATCAACACCGGCGCGGGTGCCGAGGTGCATATCGCGCCGTTTTCCGGGTCGGTTGCCACCATCAACCAAAATTCTTCTGTCAGTCTGGACACGCTTTCACTTCAAACCGACAATGGTGGCCGTATTACCAAACAGACGGCCAAGCTTAATCTCAAGAGCGGCAATCTGGTCTCGACCATTGATCCTTCTAAAAAGGACATCAACGACTACGGTGTGGGTACGCCCAAGGGCGTCGCCGCTGCGCGTGGGACCCAGTTCACCACCGTGGTGACCGCTGGTGATGTCACCATCTCAGCCAATGCCGACACCGTGCAGTTCACGCAGGCAAACGGCTCGGTTGTTTCCATCTCCAAGGGCGAGGTTCTCATTACCCCTGCGCCGATCGGCGGTGTTGCTCAGCCAGCAACCAAGGTTACCCTTGCTTCGTTGGCTAACAGTAACTCTGCGGAGGCAGTGGCTGCAAAGGCCGCCATTGCCGCCGGTGTGACCGCGATGGCCACGGTGCTTCAGAACAATCTCGGCAATCTCAGCGCCCAGTCCGCCACGGATCTGGCGGCCAAGGTTGTGGCCGTGGGCGTCATCGCGGATCCCACCAATGCTGGTAGGACCGCCGCCACCATCGTCAACGCCATGACCACGACGACCGCCGAGGCCGCTACTGGCGGCGGTTCACAGGCTCCCAATAACTCTGCTGAGGCGGTGAACGCCATCATCAAGGCTGCCGTTGAGGCTGCCCCGAGCCAGGCGGCGTCTATCAGTACAGCCGCCGGATCGGCCGCACCGCCAGCCATGACCGTGGCT
>JBAXLL010000349.1:0-2176 GCA_037134835.1 Verrucomicrobiota bacterium | reverse complement strand
CTATACAGTGGTGGGCACCATCGTCAGCAGCGACCGCACCGGCTCGAAGTCCGGCACGCTTGTCATCGCCAAGGCCGCACAGACCATCACCTTCGCTGCGCTCCCCACGATGAAAGTCGGCGACGAGCCCCAGGCGCTGACGGCGAGTGCCAGCTCCAGCCTGACCGTGAGCTACACCAGTTCCAACCCCGCCGTGGCGACAGTGAGCGGCAGCATCCTGACAATCGTGGGCAAAGGCACCGCGACGATTACGGCGACGCAGGCCGGCGATGCGAACCGCCTCGCGGCGACGGCCGTTGCCCGCACGCTCACCGTGTTGCAGGCACCGGCTATCACGACGCCACCCGCGAACAAAACCGTGACCGCCGGCCAGGCCGCGAACTTCACGGTGTCGGCGAGCGGCACGACCCCGTTTACCTTCCAATGGCAGCGTGCATCCGCCGGCAGCGAGGCCTTCGCAACGTTGACCAACGCCAGTGGCATCACTGGCGCGACCACCGCGACGCTATCTGTCGCCACCACCTCATTTGCCATGAGCGGGGACCATTTCCGCGCGATCGTGACCAATGCCGCCGGCACGGCGAGCAGCAGCGCGGCCACGTTGACCGTGAACAAGGCCATCGCCACCGTGGCGCTCTCCGGTCTCGCGCAGACTTTCAACAATACGCCCCGCAGCGCGACCGTCACGACCACGCCCGCCGGCCTCGCCGTGGCAGTGACCTACAACGGCGAGAGTACCCCGCCAACCAACCCCGGCAGTTACACGGTTTCCGCGATAGTGACAGCACCCAACCAAACCGGCAGTACCAGCGGCACGCTTGTCATCGCGAAGGCTGTCGCCACGGTGACGCTCTCCGGTCTTGCGCAGACCTTCAGCGACACGCCGAAAATTGTCACCGCCAGCACTTCGGTTCCCGGCCTGACTGTGAACCTCACCTATAGCGGCAACCCCGAGCCACCGACAAACGCGGGCAGCTACACTGTCGCCGCCACAGTAGTGTCCGACACTCACACCGGCTCTAAGTCCGCCACGCTCGTCATCGCCAAGGCGTCCCAGACGATCACCTTCCCTCCGCCTCCCAGCGTGACCCTTGGAGATGCGCCGCTGATGTTGACCGCGAGCGTCAGCTCGGGATTGACCGTAAGTTACTCCAACTCAAGTCCATCCGTGGCGATGGTGAGCGGCAGCACGCTCATCATTGTGGGCAAGGGCACCGCCACCATCACGGCGATGCAGGTCGGTGATACCAACCATCTGGCCGCGACGAACGTTACGCGCACCCTCACCGTATTGCAGGCTGCGGCCAAAGCCATGCCGACCAAGCTCATCGCCACCGCGACGCCTTCGCTCGACAGCATCATCACCAGCGCTGGGGCCGAACGGCTGCGCGATGTGGCGTGGAATGGCGACCTCTATGTGGCCGTGGGCACTGCCGGTCTGATCCTGACCTCGCCCGATGGTCTGGGGTGGAAACAGCGCGATTCCACCACCACTGCAGATCTGCTGGCGGTCATGTGGGACGGTACCGAATGGCTGATTGTCGGGGGCATTCAGGAACTGGGAGGCGGTACGCTCACGAGCGTTGGGCTGGTTTCGCTCGACGGCCTGACTTGGTTCCCAATGGATATAGCCGCGTTCGGGGGAACCGGCGTTCTCAATGGGAATAGCCCCAAATAGCGGTGGACTTATGCTGGGCGGTGGTGGCCCAGCAAGGGTGAGGCGAAGACGGCCATTCAGTTCCGAGCCATCGCCGCATGGCTGGCCACGAGCGCGAGTGCGCGGGTGAGCAATGTTTTGCCGGGTTCCATGCGGTGCCACGGTGATGCGCCGCTGGGGTGGGGCAGGGGAATGCAGTCGGCGGTGTGGCCCGCCCGTGTGATCGGGAAATTTTTCCCGATCGTGTCGGTGAGAGGTGCAGGCGGAAGGAACTGGGCGATGGCGAGCTTGCCCACGGGCAACACGAGGGTAGGGCGCAGCAACGCAAATTCACGGTCGAGCCAGGTCGAGCAGTTGGCGATCTCGTCGGGTGCCGGTACGCGGTCTCCACCCGTCGGATTTTTCCCGGGGAAGCAGCGGCACACGGCGGCGAAGTAGATGCGGTCTCGCACCTCGTCCTCGCTCCAGCCGAGGGCTCCGTGAAGCCATTTGAAGAGCGTTTTTCCGGCGGTCCAGGCA
>JBAXLL010000348.1:0-2183 GCA_037134835.1 Verrucomicrobiota bacterium | reverse complement strand
GCATCGAGGAGGCGGGCGGCAAACCCGCCGAGGCCGAGCCGATCCTGCTGGGCATCACGAAGGCCTCGCTTGAGACCGAGAGCTTTATCTCGGCCGCCAGCTTCCAGGAGACGACGCGCGTCCTCACCGACGCCTCGACGCTGGGCAAGGTGGACAACCTGCGCGGCTTCAAGGAAAACGTGATCATGGGCCATCTCATCCCGGCCGGCACGGGCCTGCCCCGCCACAAGCGGCTCAAGGTCACGCTGCCCCTTGGGGCCGACCTGCCCGCGACCGAGGCCAAGCCGGCCGAGGTCGCGAGCTGAGAGCCGGCCCCGACGGCGGATTGCAAAACTTAAAGGCGATGGACGATTTCCGTCCGCCGCCTTTTTTATGGGTGTGGTCTTTGTTTCAGGCTGTCTCCTGCTATGCGGTTCCTGGCCGGAATACTTTCATCATTTTCTCATTCGTCTCCAGTCGCGGTCCGCCGATCAAATCCACACAATAGGGTATCGCCGGAAACACCGCCTCCAGATTTTCCCGGATGGCCTTGGGCCGGCCGGGCAAATTGACGATGAGGGTCCGTCCTCGCACGCCGGCCGTCTGCCGTGAAAGAATGGCGGTCGGCACAAACTTCAGCGACGTGGTACGCATCAGTTCGCCGAAACCGGGTAGCATTTTCTCACATACGACGGTGGTGGCCTCGGGCGTCACGTCGCGCGGTGTGGGACCGGTGCCGCCGGTGGTGACGACTAGGCAGCAACCCGCGTCGTCGGCCATGCGCCGCAATTCCGCCTCGATCACGGCCCGCTCATCGGGAATGACCTTGTAGTCGGTCTCAAAGGGCGTCGCGAGCCATTCGCGCAGCAGCGCGACGCAGGTTTTGCCGGGTGTGTCTTCGTAGACCCCGGCGCTGGCTCGGTCGGAGATGTTGAGGACGCCAATTTTAGGGGGCATGGGACGAGTTAATTCAGAAGCCAGGAAACCAGGAAGGATGAATTTTCGCATTCGGATTCACTGAACTCATGGCTTCTTGGATTCTGAATTAAATTTCTGGATCAGTTCGATCGGTGTCACGCCTTGTTCGCGCAGCGCGCGCAGGCTGAGCGCATCGTGACGCTTGGCGAGACGGGTGCCATGCTCGTCGGTCATGAGCGGACAGTGGAAATACGCCGGCGGCTCCGCCCCGAGCGCACGCAGCAGCAGGATCTGGCGGAAAGTGGATCGGATGAGGTCGTCGCCGCGCACGACTTCGGTGATGCGCATCTCGGCATCATCGACCGCGCAGGCCAACTGGTAGCTCGGCACGTTGTCTTTGCGCCAGACGAGGAAGTCACCAAAGTCGCGCCCGGCCACCGCCCGTTGCGACCCGGCGCGACCATCGGTGAACACGACGGTTTCACCGTCAGGCACGCGAAAGCGCCAGTTGACGGCGATTTTTTCCTCGAGTGGTGGCAACGGCGTGCCGATGGGCGGGCGGAACTGCGGTGGATAGACTGGCTCGTCATCCGTGCCGCCCTCATGTGGTGCGCTGGCGGCGTCGAGCACATCGCGGCGCGAGCGGGTGCACGGGAAAATTTGACCGGTGGCATGGAGTTTGGCCAACGCGGCGCGGTAGCGGGGCCGGCGGGCGCTTTGTGAGACCATGGGCTCCTGCCACGTCAAGCCGAGCCAGCGCAGGTCTTCCAGCATGGCGTCCACGAAATCAAGGCGGAAGCGAGTGGCGTCGAGGTCGTCATTTCGGAGTAACAGTGTGCCGCCTGCTGCACGTGCACGCTGCGCCGCGACCCAGAATGTCCGTGCATGGCCCAGATGCAGCAGCCCGGTCGGTGATGGCGCGAGGCGCCCACAGTAGGTTGAGGAGGACACAGCAGCTGCAGGGAAAACCGGCGGGCGTATGTGTTTGGATTGGGAACGTCACCACAAGCTGACCAGCATCTCCTGACGCACCCAGCCGGTCTGGCCGTTAGGGAAGGCGAGGCGGAGCCAGCGTCCACCGAGGAAACTGCTGTCCACCACGGCGACGAGGCCCGGAGAGAGCGGGGTGGTTTTCTGCGCCGTTTCGACGTCAGTGGGGATGGAGCGCAGTTTTGTGGCCTGCCAGACGAGCACGGCATGGGGGTTGGCGAACGGGCCATAGAGGCGCAGACTCGCGGCGGCGCCGCCGCCGCGAGTCTGCGCCTCTATGGCCCGTTCGCCAACCC
>JBAXLL010000347.1:0-2189 GCA_037134835.1 Verrucomicrobiota bacterium | reverse complement strand
ATCCTCAGCGCCAACGGTCGTCCGATCTTCGCCACGATGGAACCGGTGAAGCACGCGCTGCCGAAGGCGAGTTAAGTCCGCGCCCTACCTCCGGCTCGCGCGCGCCATCAGCCAGCAGGCGATGACGATGACGAGGAGGTTCGGCAACAGCACGAGCGCTTCCGGATGCAACGACGGGACTTTGACCCAGCTGGCCATCGAGGTCAGGAGATAGTACCCCAAGGCCACTCCGAGCGCCATGGCCGCGTTCACGTTGGTCTCGGCACGCCCGACGGTGACGGCGAGCGGGACCGCGAGCATGGCAAGCGAGAAGACTGACATCGCCGTGGCGATCCGGAACATGAGCTGGACCTTGAGCCGCATGACTTCCCGCGCCTTGTCCGCCGCCGGGGCGTCCGGCGGCAGCTGCCAGCCTTTGTCCATGGCCTCGATCAGTTCGCCGGCCGTCATCATGCGCAGGCGTTTCACGTAGGCGACATGGCCGGCATCGTCGCGCGGGAACTCAAGGACGGCTTCGTCGGCCGACGTGAAACTGCCGGGACGGAGATCGAGTTCGTCCTGCGCGCCACGCGCCGACAGCCGCGCCTTCGAAAGACGGACGCGCAGGACCGACCCGCCGTTGGCGTCGACGGAGAGCGCGAGGCGCGCGGTTTCGGCCACCATCGTCTGGCGGATCGCCCCCTTGTCGTCGAGCTGCCAGAGCCGGAAGCCTTTGAGCACGTCGCCTTCCTTCGACTCGGCGCGGATGAGCAGGCCCTTGAACTGACGGTTGAGTTTCCCGGGGATGATGAGTCCGGCCGGATTCCCTCCGGCGGCTCCGACCAAGATGCGTTGAAAACCGTCTTCGGAGTCCGGCCCGGCTTGCAAGTTGAGCCAGGCCGAGAAGAGCGCCAAGGCCGCCACCACGAGCCAGACGGGCAAGGCGATCCGCCAGAGGCTCAGGCCGGCCGATTTCATCGCGGTGACCTCACCGTCCGCCCCCATGCGGCCGAACGTCATCAGGACCCCGGTCAACACGCCCATGGGCAAGGCATAAGGGAGCACGGTCGGGAAAAGCAGCCAGACTAGCTCGAGCGCCTGCCAGGCATCGACCTTGCCGGTCGAGACGGCGCCGATCACCTGCTGGGCGATGTTGCCGGCGACCAGCACGAAGACGAAAGCGCCGGTCGCCAAAGCGGACGCGACCCCGCACTCGCGCAAGACATGTCGGTCAAGGATCCGCACGCCGACCTATCGCACCTCGCCCGCCACGGGGACGCGCGCGACCTTGAGATAGCGGTCCAGGCTCGCGTCCATGGCGGAAGCATCCGCCCAGAGAAGATAGGGGAAGTGTCCGTAGTAGGGGGAGAGCTGAGCCAGCGCTTCTTGCACAGGCAGACCAGAGTCGACGCAATGGAGCGCACTGGCCAGGCCCGTGCGGTCGGCCCCGCCGGCGCAATGGATCAGGACCGGCTTCTCGGCGTCACGGATGAGAGCGGAGATCTTCCTCATCTGCTCGACGGAAAGCTCGGAGCGTGCGCTGATGGGATAGTTGATGAGCGAGACGCCCAACAGGCGCGTGCTTCGGGATTCTTGATCGTACCATCCTTGGCCGATATTCTCTCCGCGCAGGTTGATCACGCTGCGGATGCCGGCTTGCTTGACGAAACGCTCCAGCTGCTCGGCCGGCATCTGTCCGGAGCGATAGACCTTGCCGTCCTCGACGGCGTGCAGATTGCAACTCGCCTGCACGTAAAGATAGAGACCCCCGACGATGGCGAAGAGACCTACCACGACCATCGACGCGGCCCCGGAGAACCGCTTGATCGTGCGCATGAGATGAGGAACGCCCATGCGGGCAAATTAGGGCAAGACTTACTGATGGCTAATCGCAAGCAGCCGGAGGCGGCCACAATCACGTGACAGCCGGGCGACAAATCGGCTAATTGCCCAAAAAACGCGTCCGACTAAGCCGAAGGCTTCAACGCGACCACCGCCGCCTTCAAGGCCTTCGTCCGCTCCTTCACGTCGCCGGCGGGATCCATCGGTGCGCCGATGACGATCGTGACACCTCGACGATAGAACGGCCAGAGGCAGAACAGGATCATGTTCTGGACGGTGATGGAGAACGGCGTCACCCATCGGCCAGGGTAGTTGCCGTAATGGAAATACACCGGGACCATCGGCACACCGGCCTGCTGCGCGATGCG
>JBAXLL010000346.1:0-2198 GCA_037134835.1 Verrucomicrobiota bacterium | reverse complement strand
TGGTCACGCCGTGCAACATGCACATTGACCGGCTGGCGCGCGACGCCGCGGCCGGGGCGGATGCCGCCGGCGGCAAGGCCATCATCTTCGGGACCATCACCGTTTCGGATGGCATCAGCATGGGCACGCCCGGCATGCGATACTCGCTCGTCTCGCGCGAGGTGATCGCCGACTCCATTGAGACTGTCGCCGGGGCCGAGGGCTTCGACGCCATCGTCGCCATCGGCGGCTGTGACAAAAACATGCCCGGTTGCGTCATGGCGCTCGCCCGCCTCAACCGTCCCGGGGTGTTTGTCTATGGTGGCACCATCCTCCCCGGCATCCATCCCGACTCGAAGAAGGAATGCGACATCGTCTCCGTTTTCGAAGCCGTCGGCCAGCACGCCGCGCACAAGCTCGACGACACCGGCCTTGCCAAGGTCGAGGCCTGCTCCATCCCCGGCCCCGGCTCCTGCGGCGGCATGTACACCGCCAACACCATGGCCTCCGCCATCGAGGCCCTCGGCATGAGCCTGCCCAACTCTTCCGCCCAGATCGCAATCAGCGCCGACAAAAAGGAGGATTGCCGCCGCGCCGGCGAAGCCGCGCTCACACTGCTCAAGGCCGGGCTTAAGCCCCGCAACATCATGACCCGGAAGGCGTTTGAAAACGCCATCGCCGTCGTCATCGCCCTCGGCGGCTCGACCAATGCCGTGCTCCACCTCCTCGCCATCGCCCACACCGCACAGGTAAAGCTCACCATTGATGACTTCACCCGCATCGGCAAACGCGTCCCCGTCCTCGCCGACCTCCGGCCCTCCGGCAAATACGGCATGGCCCACCTCTCGCGTATTGGCGGACTCCCCCCGCTGATGAAAATGCTCCTTGAGGCCGGCCTTCTGCACGGCGACTGCCTTACCGTCACCGGCAAGACCCTCGCGGAGAATCTTAAAAACGTGGCGCCCTACCCCGCCAATCAGGACGTGGTCCGTCCGCTCTCGAATCCCATCAAGCCCGACAGCCATATCCGCATCCTCTACGGCAATCTCGCACCCGAGGGGGCCGTGGCCAAAATCTCTGGCAAGGAAGGCCTCACGTTCTCCGGCAAGGCCATCACCTTTGAGTCCGAGGAAACCGCCCTGCATGCCATCCTCGACGGCCGCGTAAAGCCCGGCCACGTGATGGTCATCCGCAACGAAGGACCGCGTGGCGGCCCCGGCATGCGAGAAATGCTCTCGCCGACCGGCGCGATCATGGGCAAGGGCCTCGGCAGTTCCGTCGCCCTCATCACCGACGGCCGCTTCAGCGGCGGCAGCCATGGATTCGTGGTCGGCCACATCACGCCCGAGGCGTTCAACGGCGGCCCCCTCGCCATCGTGAAAAATGGCGATCCCATCACGATTGATGCTGTGAAAAACGAACTCACCCTGGCGTTGCCCGCCAAAGAAATCAAAGCCCGTCTCAAATCGTGGAAGCCGAAGAAACCCAAGGAAACGCGCGGCATCCTCGCCAAATACGCCCACACCGTCACCAGCGCGACATTCGGCGCGGTGACGGACAAAAATCTGTGATGCGCAATAAGGCGGATCTGTTTTCAGAAAATGCCCAAGCTATCTTTCTGATCAAAGCAATCCGTGCGCAATTAGTTAATTTCTCCTCCCATGCCCTGGTCCCGCTTTAAAACCCACTTCTACCATAATTCCGACCTCGCCGTTTCGCTCGACGTCAGCCGCATCCCGTTCCCCGACGACTTCCTCGCCACGATGGAGGCGCGCATGCAGGACGCGTTCGCCGCGATGAAGCACCTCGAGAGCGGCGCCATCGCCAATCCCGACGAGCAGCGCATGGTCGGCCACTACTGGCTGCGCGCACCGCACCTCGCGCCCTCGCCCGACCTCGCCGGCGAAATCACCTCGACGCTCGCCGCCATCAAGGATTTTGCCGCCAAGATCCACTCCGGGGCCGTCGCCGGACCGAAGGGTAAATTTAAAAATCTTCTCGTCATCGGCATCGGCGGTTCGGCGCTCGGTCCGCAGTTCGTCGCCCACGCACTCGGCCAGCCGCGCAAGGACCGCCTCGCCGTCGCCTTCTTCGACAACACCGACCCCGACGGCATTGACTATGTGCTCAACGGCCTGCGCGGGCAGCTCGCCAAAACGCTCGTCGTTGTCATCTCCAAGTCCGGTGGCACCGCCGAGACCCGCAACGGCATGCTGGAG
>JBAXLL010000345.1:0-2218 GCA_037134835.1 Verrucomicrobiota bacterium | reverse complement strand
GTTCCGGCCCGGCACCGGCCGGGGCGTGATCGTAGCCGGGCCGGCGCAGCCAAAAAATGCCGCGCCCTACCTCAGCCGGCTCACGGCGCTGGCGGCCAAGCTGGGGTGGCCGGTGCTGTGCGACGCGCTGTCGCCCCTGCGCCACCATGCGATGCAGGGCATCACACGCGTGGCCTCTTACGACGCCATTCTCCGGAATGACGAACTGGCCGCCGCCCTGCGACCCGACTTTGTGCTTTGCCTTGAGGGCTGGCCGACGAGCAAGGCGCTGCGCGCGTGGCTGACCCGGTCGGGGGTGGAGACTCTGATCGTTTCCGCCGCCACGGCCGGGCGCGATGCGTTGCATGGTCGCACGCGTCAGCTCGGGCTCGCACCGGAGGATCTGGTGGTCGAGCCCGCCCGCCCTGCCGATGCGGCCTATGTCGCCGCCTGGCAGAAGGCCGAAACCGAGGCCCGGGCTTCGCTTGAGCGGCGCCTGGTCGCCGCCCAAGAACTGGTCGAACCGAAGGCGGTGTGGCTGCTGGCGCGGCACCTGCCCGCCGGCACGCCGGTGTTCACCGCCAGCTCGATGCCGGTGCGGGACGCGGAGTTTTTCTGGCCGGCGACGAAGCAGCGGCACCGGCTGCATTTTAACCGTGGGGCCAATGGCATTGATGGAACGCTTTCGACCGCGCTCGGCGTGGCCCATGGCGGCGCACCCGCCGTGCTGCTCACCGGCGACCTCGCGCTGCTGCATGATTCTAATGGCTTCCTGCTCCGGCCGCAATTTCGCGGCTCGCTGACCATCGTCCTCGTCAACAATCGGGGCGGGGGCATTTTCGAGCACCTGCCGGTGGCGCAATTCGGCGAGGTCTTCGAGAAGTTCTTCGCCACGCCCCAGGACGCCGACTTCGCCAAGCTCTGCACTGCGCACAAGGTCGAGCATGTGCCGGTGAAAGATTGGGATCAGTTCACGAAGCTCATCACCACGCTGCCCGAAAGCGGCATCCGGGTGTTGGAGCTGCGGACCGACCGCAAACGCGACGCCGGCATCCGCAACGGCCTGCTCGCAAAGGCCGCCGGCGCTGCCGGGTAAGGCGGTGCCGTTCTCGACAACTGCCCGCCGTCGCGCCACTCTCGCCACCATGCCGACCGCCTGGAAAAACGCCAAGACCTACGCCGACATCCTTTACCACAAGGCCGACGGCATCGCGCGCGTCACGATCAACCGCCCCGAGAAGCGCAACGCCTTCCGTCCTGAAACGGTGGCCGAGATGATTGACGCGTTCACGGATGCGCGAGAAGACCAGAAAATCGGGGTCGTGCTGCTCACCGGCTCCGGGCCGCACACCGACGGCAAATACGCCTTTTGTGCGGGCGGCGACCAGAGTGTTCGCGGCAAAGCCGGGTACGTGGGCATGGACGGCGTGCCGCGCCTCAATGTCCTGGACCTGCAAAAGCTCATCCGCTCGATACCCAAGGTCGTCATCGCGCTCGTCGCCGGCTACGCCATTGGCGGCGGTCACGTCCTCCACCTTGTGTGCGATCTCACCATTGCGGCGGACAATGCGGTGTTTGGCCAGGTCGGTCCGCGCATGGGCAGCTTTGACGGCGGCTTTGGTGCGAGCTATCTTGCCCGCGTGGTCGGCCAGAAAAAGGCGCGCGAAATCTGGTTTCTCTGCCGCCAATATGGCGCAGCGGAGGCGCTCAGCATGGGCCTCGTCAACGCCGTCGTGCCCATGGCTCAATTGGAAAAGGAAGGAGTCAAGTGGGCCAATGAAATCCTCGGCCACAGCCCGCTCGCCATCCGTTGTCTCAAGAGCGCCTTCAACGCTGACGTGGACGGCCAGTCCGGCCTGCAGGAACTGGCGGGCAATGCGACCTTGCTCTATTACATGAGCGAGGAGGCGAAGGAATTTCATTCTGCCCAGCGCGAGAAACGGAAGCCCTCCGTGCGGAAGTTTCCCTGGCTGCCCTAAGCTTTCCGGCCATGCCGGGTGCCGGAACCGGGTTCAAATCTCAGCGGGCGGGTAGATGACCGGTGGAAAAATTGCCGGTGGTTCCAACGCTCAGGGCTTGCAGGCCGGGAGGCCGACCCTGACGCTGGACGGATGATCGAGGTTGAGTCGCTTTCCAAAAACTACGGCACGTTTGCGGCCGTGCGCGGGCTGTCGTTGGCGGTGAGGCCGGGCGAGGTGCTCGGGCTCGTCGGCCCCAATGGGGCGGGCAAGACCACGAC
>JBAXLL010000344.1:0-2229 GCA_037134835.1 Verrucomicrobiota bacterium | reverse complement strand
GCTCACCGCCGAGACGGTTGCTCCAGTCGTCGCGCCACCAACGGCGGGTCGCGCGGCACCGCCCCCCGCCATGGGCGAACACCCGCGTCTCTTTCAAGGCATGCTCGTCTCGACCTACAGCCCGCTCCGTCCGCGCCGGCCTTATGCCTACCAGCTCAATGATCGCAATGGCGACCGCTACGCCTACCTCGATGTGAGCCGACTGCCGCCCGGATCCTCGCTCGACACGTATGCCGGCCGCACCGTTGTGGTGTATGGTGTCGCCCAGTCTGTCGCCGGCCAGACTGACATGGTCATCGCCGCCGAAAGCCTCCAAATTCCCTGACAAAGCCGCGCGACAAAATCTCCGGCATTTTTCCGGCAGTCACTCGCCCCTCCTTCTGGTCTCTTTCCCATGGAACTCATCGACGGCAACCGCATCGCCACCGACATCATCGCCGAGCTCAAAGCCGAGGTTGCCGCCCTTCCCGGCCGCAAACCCTGCCTCGCGCTCGTACGCGTCGGCGAAGACCCCGCCTCCGTTTCCTATGTCCGCAAGAAGGAGCAGACCGCCGCCGAGATCGGCGTCACCGGCCGCGTCATCCTCCCGCCCGTCACGATCACGCAGGCCGAGCTAGAAAAGCTCATTGACGAACTCAACGCCGATCCTGCCGTGGACGGAATCCTGGTGCAATCGCCGCTGCCCAAACCCCTCGATGAGTTGGCAATCTTTCGCCGCGTCGCACCACACAAGGACGTGGACGGCTTCAACACCTTGAACCTGGGCAAAATTGCGCAGGAGGACGGCACCGGCTTCGTTTCCTGCACGCCCGCCGGCATCATGGAACTGCTCGCGCGCAGCGGCGTGGACCTGAAGTGCAAGCATGTCGTCGTGCTCGGCCGCTCGCTCATCGTGGGGAAGCCCGTCGCGCTGCTCGCGCTCCAAAAACGCGCCGGGGCCAACGGTACCGTCACCATCTGCCACTCCGGCACGCGCGACCTGCCCGCCATCACGCGCCTCGCCGACGTGCTCATCGCCGCCATCGGCCGCGCCGAATTTGTGACCGCCGACATGGTGAAGCCCGGGGCCGTGGTGATAGATGTCGGCATCAACCGCGTGCCCGATGCCGCCAAGAAGGCCGGCTACCGGCTCACCGGCGACGTGCATTTCCCCGGCGTCGCCCCGCTCTGCGCAAAGATCACCCCCGTTCCCGGCGGCGTCGGCCCCATGACCGTCGCGATGCTGATGAAAAACACGGTGAAGGCGAGAAAGCTGGTCGGCGACGTGATACAATCATGAGTTTGGGTTCGCCAAAATATCACAGTCCCGACGAGGCTGACGTGAAACTCGGCACACATTGGCATTTGAAGCTGGATGGTAGCAATAAATACGATCCCGGGGTGATCATCGGCGAGTTGGAGAGCAATCGTTGGCGATATGAAACTCAGCCCAAGCGACTTCAGTTTTTTGAACTAATCAAAAAGCCAGACTTTGTCGTTATTGACTCTACCGAGAATGAATGTCTGCGCATCCGCCGCCATTCTCGCTTGCTGCCTAGTTTTGAGATGATAGAGGACGGTCAGGTTATTGGGAAGATCACGCTGTGCAGCGTCCTCCGCAATAAATACACCTTTGAATTGAGATCTGGGCCGACATGGACATTTCGAATGCCTCTGTTCACAGTTCATTTTCCGGGTGAATCGAGCGAGGGAAAACAAATTTGGATTATAGTTGGACCGTCAAAGAAACAATGGAACGTGCTTATCCAGCCCGGCGCGGACAGCCTGCAACTGCTGGCCTTCCTCGCATTTGTTCACCGTGAATGGTGGAAATTTGGCTGACAAAATTTCCTGTCGAGATAAAGTCGCCCACCGCCCCCCTCCCCACACACACTTGCCAGCCGCCCGCGCTTTATTCCCCTAGCCCACCATGACTGCCCCAAAGATCCTCATCGTTGATGACCAGCCCGTCAACGTGCAGCTCCTCCGCCGCAAGCTGGAGCGCGAGGGCATGCGGATCGTGAGCGCCTACCATGGTGCCGAGGTGCCGGCCCTCGTCGCCCGCGAGAAGCCCGATCTTATCCTGCTCGACGTGATGATGCCTGACATTGACGGCATCGAGGTCTGCCAGCGCCTGCAGGAAAACGAGGAGACCCGCGCCATCCCCGTCATCTTCATCACGGCCCGCGCCTCCAAGGAGGGCAAGCTCGAGGGTCTCGGGGTCGGCGCGGTGGATTATATCACCAAGCC
>JBAXLL010000343.1:0-2231 GCA_037134835.1 Verrucomicrobiota bacterium | reverse complement strand
CTCCAGTACGTGACGCCGCGATTCACGCCGCCGCCGCGCGCGCCGTCCCAGGGGTCGAAGACCCAACGCTGCTGGCCGGTGGCGGCGTCGAGCGCGAGGAGTTTCAGGCCCGGGGTGGTCAGGTAAGCGATCCCGTCGACCACGATCGGATTGCACTCGATCGTCGAGGCGGGACTGGCCGTCATGTCATCGCTGCGGAAAATCCAGGCGGGCTTGAGTTTGGTGACATTGGCCCGGTTGATCTGCTCAAGGGAGGAGTATTTCGCCCCGGTCGCATCTCCGCTGTAAGTATGCCAGCCGCGATGGCTGTCCGCGGCGGGCGCGAGATTACTCAGGAGGAGAAAGATGAGTGATCCGAGCGTGACACGGACGAACGGGACGACCGGAGTTTGAACAGGAAATGGGGTAACCAGATGCTTCATGGCGATGGGGCAACGCTAACGTCCAGACGTTGCCCCGAGTTCAGAGGGTGACGAGCGAGAAATCCGGTTGGCGTCGCACATCACGTACCGGGTGGGCCGGGCACTCCGTGCGCGGCCAATGTTGGGCTCGATCAAACGATCCAAGGCCGCGCACGGAGTGCACGGCCCACCTCGGAGCAGGTTACCATAAATCGCACTGGAGTGAAGAAGAGGCGAAGCCCTCCACGCCTTCCTCTTTCAACTCTCAACCCTCAACTCTCAACTGTGGCCCGCGGCCACCTCAGCTGCCGTTGATCGATTCGCGCCAGTCGGACACCGCGAAGGGGGTGTCGATGCCGCCGAAGACCTTGGTGCGCAGATTCAAGTCGTAGTGAATGACGGGGGCCGAACCGGTGAGGCTGACCTTCTTGGCGACCACCGAACCGTAAATCGTGGAGTTGCCCGCCACCGTGAAGCAACCGGTCGGCGTGTAGATGACGCCGTAGTAGGCCGTGGCCGTGTTCATGTCCGGGACCGTGAGAGTGTTGTTGCTGTAGACGGCCAGACGGCTCGGGTCCTTCGTTTTGTTGTCGATGCCGCCGCCGTAGATGGCGATGTCGTTGCCGGCGAAGACCTCGAGGGTGCCGTTGGTGGTGACTTCGATTTTGGGCGAGCCACCGTTGAGTCCGACGTAGAAGTTGCCCGAAACGACCAAGCGGACCGGGCCATCAACGACGATCTTGGTCGTGCCCCTCATGTCGGGGCCCGAGCAGTAGTAAATGGCGGGAGTCGTGTCGCTCGAATTGCCGATGGTCGTCGTGGAATCGAGGGCGGGATTGACCAGCGTGGTGCCGGTGCCGCTGATGGTCTTGATGGTGAAGACCGGCTGATAGGGGCTCGTGCTGACGCGCGAGGTGTCGATCTTGGTCGTGCCCGGAGTAGAGGGACCGTAAACCCGGGCGCTCGTGCTGACCGAGGGGCCGCCGCTGTAGAGCGAGGCGACATAACCCTTAACCTGGGCATTGACCAAAGTGACCGTGGCCGAAGTGGTGGCCGGGGCGCTCGAGGAGACGATGGCCGAGTAGGTCGGCGTCTGGCTGGCATAGGTGCCAAGTGAGGAATCGTAGCTATCCAAGGTGCCGGCGCTGCTGAAGACCACTGTGCTCGTGGTCGCGGCGACCGCGTTGACGAAGAGGGGGGCCTGCGCGGAACTCGAGGTCAGCGTGCGGCTGATGTCCGCCGAGTTCGGGGTGTGGGTCGTGCCGGTGACTGTCACCGTCCGGGTGCCGGCGGTGCCGTTGTAGCTCGTGACCGTGAGGCTGATGTCACCCGTGACGTTGTTGTCGTAGGTGAAACCAGTCAGGGTCTTCGTCGCGGTCGAACCACTGAGCGTCCAGCCGGACCAGTCATTCTTGTTCAAGGCCCAGAGGGCTTCTTCCATCCCGGTCTCGGCCAGCTCGACGCTGCGGGTGCTTTGCACGCCACGGGCGCTCATTTGCAGGGTCCGATAGCAAACCGTCAGGTAGCTGCCCAGTGCCACCGCCAGAACCGTCGCGAAACACAGGGCCGCCAGCAACGCCGCGCCACGCTCGGAGGAGCGGGAGGCGGAGCGCCCGAAGTGGCTTTGTTTCGTGGTGAGGTTCATCGCGGTCTTTTGGCTACGGGATAAATCTCGGCTGATCTTCGGCCTGCGTCCAGTATTTGAACGCGCGGGAAACACGTCCAAACCGCTACGTAGTTACGCCCAATCCGGCGGGATGAGCCGAGCGCTGATATTGTAGGTCTAATTAAAATACAAGGAGGGTGAGACTGGAACGTACGAGTGAAAAT
>JBAXLL010000342.1:0-2232 GCA_037134835.1 Verrucomicrobiota bacterium | reverse complement strand
GGTCGGGTGTCGCCACGACGGCCGCGTCGCCGCCCGGAACTCCCCGATTGGAGGTGAATTTCCACGCGTCTCGGTTCCCGACCGGCTGGGGCAGACGCGTACTGAGCTCGGCAAGCGTCCAGGGGGTCTTGCGTCCGGGATTGGCGGCGCGGACGGCAGCGACATCCTGCGCGGAGATCAGCGACGCCTGGTTGCCGAAACTGTTACGTACATAGGAGAGGACGGCGGCGATCCATTCGTCCTCGTTGCCGCCCAATGGCACCATCTGCGCATCATAGGTCTTGCCTCCAACCGGGCCGGAGAGGCCGTGGAGGACGGCCAGAATGGGCCCGGCTCGTAGGCCGGTGGCGGTCGCGGAGCCTGCGAGCGGCGGGGCGAGCGTAGTAGCGCGGGTGACATTGGCCTGCTGGGTGCTGGTCGCGGAGGTCCCGGGCGGCGGGGCAAGCTTTGGGTCATAGGGTGTGCCCTTGCCGTCCTGACCGTGGCAGGCGAAGCAGAGCTGGAGGAAGATCGTGTGCCCCTTCTCGAGCTGCGTGCGCTGGGCGGCGGTAAACTGCGGGCCGAAATTCTCCGCGAGCGACCGGAGGAGCTGACTGGTAATTTCCTTCACCCCGGCGGAGGGATGGCCGGTGGAATCCTGCGCGATCAGGGGTGTGACCTGAGGAATCTTGAGCAAGTTAGCGGTCAGCAGGCCTTGGATGGCGACATCGGCATTTTTATCGCTACATTGCGTGATAATGTCTGCCGCCAGCGCGGTCTGCCCGCCCTTGTAGAGGGTTTCGCTGGCCCGGATCGCCGCGACACGCACATGGGAGTCGGTATCTTTGAATTTTTCCCGGACGAGGGTGGCCTCAAGGGCGTCTAGGCCCTCTAGCGTCCAGATGGCGTGAATGCGGGCCAGCGGGCTGGGCGAGGTGCGGGCGAGAGCCTGGAGCGCAGGCACGACGGACTTGTCCTGGCTCAGGATGATGAGCTTCTGGGCGGTGTCGCGCCACCAGCCATTGGGGTGGCTGAGATGCTCGACGAGCTGCGCGGGCGTCTCGTCTAGCATGTGCGGCTGCGGGCCGGGCTTGGCGCTGTCATGCACCAACCGCCAGATGCGGCCGCCGTTGATCTTGTCGCCCAGACCGTATTGGTCAATTTTGCCGCGCAGGTAGGATCCCGGGCGCGTCCAGTTGCCCTGCTGAATGATCCCGCGATACATATCTGTAATGTAGATTGTACCGTCGGGCGCGGTGACAAGGTTGACCGGGCGGAAATAGGGATCGGCGGAGCGGATGAACTCGGATTTGTCGTAGGCATTGCGGATCTGGGTGATGCCGTCGCGCACCTCGATCTTCGTGCGGCGGACTAGGCGGCCCACGGGTTCGCCGTAGAGCAGGTCGCCGACGAGGTCGGCCGGGAGGCGGTCGCCCCGGTAGATGTCGATGCCGGCGGCCGAGGTCGTGTGGTTGAGGGTGCCGTCTTCCGGACGCACATACCGCATACCGGGCTGCGCGTCGTAGAGACCGACGAGTGGGTAGACATCCCGGTAGCCAGGCGCCTCTTCGTTGGGTGACGTGAACGCGCCATAGACGACCGGCTGCTGGAAGTTGATCGGGCCAATGTCACTGCCCGCAAGGGTGACCCAGGTCTTGCCGTAGTTGTCCTGGGACATACCCCACTGGCCGCGGTTCGGGGCGGTCGACTCGGTGATGACGCCTTTGGGAGTCCAACGGATGCGCACCGCGTTGTAGGTCGAGTAAATCCAGTTGTCTGCTGCCCACACCAGGCCACTGGGCTGGTGCTCTAGGTTATTGTCGCGCGGCAGGTCGAACTTGTGAAAAAGCGTTTTAGTATCCGCAACCCCGTCATTGTTCGTGTCACGGTATTCGTAAACGTCGCCCGTGAAGGTTTCCTGGATGAGGACACTGTCCTTAAGTGGCAGGATCATCCGGGGGAGGACCATGTTGTCCACAAACACTGTATGCTTGTCATAGACGCCGTCCCCCTTGGAGGACCAGTGGAGCGAGACCCGGCTGATGGGGTCTTTCTCGCCGTTGGCGTCGGCGTCCTGCATGTAGGAGCGCATCTCGGCGACATACATACGGCCGTTGCCATCGAACACGGTCACGACCGGCTCCCGGATGATGGGCTCGCTCACCAACAGTTCCAGATGGTAGCCGGGGGGGAGCTGCATTTTCGTCAGGCTCTCCTGCGAATTTGACGGCGACTGTCGGTGGTATTCAGGAT